>JARIHJ010000057.1 GCA_029288335.1 Candidatus Saccharimonadota bacterium | reverse complement strand
ACGCTCGATACCGCGTAAAAGTGCACCGATGTTGTCGCCGGCTTGGCCTTGGTCTAGGTTCTTCTTAAACATTTCAACACCGGTGACGACAGTCTTTTTGGTTGGGTGTAGGCCGACGATTTCGACTTCGTCGTTAACCTTCACGATACCCTGCTCAACACGGCCGGTAGCAACAGTACCGCGGCCCTTGATCGAGAAAACGTCCTCAATTGGCATCAGGAAGGGCTTGTCGAGGTCGCGCTTCGGCTCCGGGATGAAGTCGTCGAGCGCCTTGACTAGCTCCATAACAGCGTCTTCGTTGGCAGCGTCGCCTTCTAGCGCCTTAGTTGCTGAACCACGGATAATCGGGCAATCTTTGTCAAAGTCGTTCTTAGCTAGCAATTCACGGATTTCCTCCTCGACGAGGTCGACTAGCTCTGGGTCAGCCAAGTCCATTTTGTTCAGGAAAACTAGGATCTTCGGCACACCAACCTGCTTGGCCAGCAGCACGTGCTCACGGGTCTGAGGCATCGGGCCATCGGCGGCGGAAACGACTAGAATCGCGCCATCAATCTGGGCGGCACCGGTAATCATATTCTTGACGTAGTCGGCGTGGCCAGGCATATCAACATGGGCGTAGTGGCGCTTTTCACTCTCGTATTCCGAGTGGTCGGTCGCGATAGTAATACCGCGTTGACGCTCTTCCGGCGCATTGTCAATTTCCTCATAAGATTTCGGGACGTTAACCTTGCTCGGTAATTTCTTCGCCAAAACGGTCTTAATAGCCGCGGTTAAAGTAGTCTTGCCGTGGTCGACGTGGCCCATTGTGCCCACGTTTACGTGCGGTTTAGAACGGTCAAATTGATCTGCCATAGATGAATTACTCCTGTAATTTAATTAATTATAAGCATAAGCGAGCAGCGCTCACGCTAAGCTACCGAACCAGTATAGGATAACCGCCCCCTATTTGTAAAGAGCCTGGCTAGTTCTTGACTGTCCGCTCGTACCAGAGTGACAATGCGGCCAGTTTGCCGCGTAAACCTAGATTGCCGCGCAGGGTATGCGAAACACTTTCAGTGGTAACCTGATCACCGCTCATCATGCTTCGACTGCCGAGCCATCTCAACGCCCGGACTTGCGCCGCCCTCCTCTCTCGCGTAGTGATATCACGCTCTGGCGTCATCTCAGTGGCAATAAGCTGGCTACCGATGTGGCCGGTGAGCGTGAACATCTCGTCGGGAGTTAGTTCTTTTGGTAAGCCCTCGTACGTCATACGTCGAGTCTTTAAGGCCAGTTCACTTTCACTATCGAAGGTAGATTTGAGAGCCAGAGCAGCTATATACTCCGACCCAAGCTCGGCTATACGATTGGCCGGAGTAGGCTGCTTCATAGGTGTAAAATCTGGCTCTGTCACTTCTTTCCTTTAATATTTATTATAGTTCTTGCGGGCAAAACAATGCAGTACCTAGCTCGACACGGCGCACCAGCAGCCCCTTGATGTACGAGACCTGGCGTTCCAGCGGTCCTGTCGTGCAGTCGGCATCACACTCTGTTAAGCACGATACCATGGCTACCTGTCCACAGAGCGTGACAGGCATCTGGACAACTTTACGCGGGCAGAGAGTCGGTGTAGCACCATCCTGGTTTTGTTCGAGAGAAGTACTCATTCTATCTGTCTTATTATTTAGAATTCTTGGCAATGATAGCTTCGGCGACGTTGTTCGGGACGTCGGCATAGTGGTCGAGTTCCATTGAGCTAGCGGCACGACCCTGGGTGTTAGAGCGTAGATTGGTCGTATAACCGAACATTTCGCCGAGCGGCACAAAGCTGGTAATTTCTTTGACACCAGGCGAGAGGTCTTCCATCGATTCGATGCGGCCGCGCTTAGAGTTTAAATCACCGATGACGTCACCCATAAATTCCTCCGGTGTAACCACAACTACTTTCATAATCGGCTCTAGCAGTGTCGGATTGGCCTTTTTGACGCCCTCTTGGAGCGCCATCGAGCCCGCGATCGAGAAGGCCATTTCTGATGAGTCGACTTCGTGGTAACTACCGTCGTAGAGCTCAGCCTTAATGTCGACCACCGGATAGCCGGCAATAACACCGTTAGACATAGCTTCTTCAATGCCTTTCTTGACAGCTGGAATGTACTCGCCAGGAATGACGCCGCCCTTGATAGAGTTGATGAATTCGAAGCCGGCGCCAGCTTCGTTCTGAGATAGCCTTAGCCAAACATCGCCGTACTGACCACGGCCGCCGGACTGGCGGATAAACTTACCCTGAACTTCGACAGCGTCTTTGCGGATGGTTTCGCGGTAAGCAACTTGCGGCTGGCCGACATTAGCCTCAACACTGAATTCGCGCTTCATTCGGTCGACAATAATTTCGAGGTGAAGTTCGCCCATGCCGGAAATAATCGTTTGGCCGGTTTCCTCGTCGACGCGAATTCGGAAAGTCGGGTCTTCCTCGGCTAGGCGCTGCAGAGCCAGGCTCATTTTTTCCTGGTCAGCTTTGGTCTTCGGCTCGATCGCGATCGAGACTGGCGGCTCCGGGAAAGTGATCGATTCGAGCACAATTGGATTATTTTGATCGCACAAAGTGTTGCCGGTCGTAGTGCCCTTTAAGCCGACGATGGCGGCAATATCGCCGGCTCCCACTTCGGTGACATCTTCACGCTTATCAGCCTGCATACGGACGACCCGGCCGACGCGTTCCTTCTCGCCGGTCGAGCTATTTAGGATGTAGCTACCGGCTTGGAGCTTGCCGGAATAAACGCGGAAGTAGGCCAGCTTGCCAACAAATGCGTCGGTCGTAATCTTAAAGGCTAGCGCCGCAAACGGCTGGCTCTCGCTAGGTTCGCGGCTGATTTCATCGCCTGATTTGGGGTGAGTTCCCCAGACAGCCCCGGCCTCTTCCGGGCTGGGCAAGAAATCAGTCACCATATCGAGCACTTTTTCGACGATAACGCCGCGACCGTCGCCGCCGGTCACCGGGAAGAACTTGCCGGTCAGCGTGGCCGTACGGATGGCCTGACGGATTTCATCTGTACTCAAGCCTTCCTCACCAACTTCAAAGTACTTCTCAAGCATTTTTTCGTCTTCGGCGACGGCATTTTCAATCAGTAGCGAGCGGTAGCGCTTGGCTTCCTCTAGCATATCGGCCGGAATTTCACCCTGGACTAGCTCGTGGTCGGTGTAATCTTTGTAGGTGTAGGCCTTCATATCGACCAAGTCGACGACGCCGCTAACTGATTGCTCAAAACCGATCGGCAGGTGGACTGGGAAGGCTCGCTTGCTCAAGCGATTGTGGATTGACTCTAACGATTTTTCGAAGCCGCCACCAGTTTGGTTAATCTTGTTAATAAAGCAAATGCGCGGCACGCCGTACTTGTCGGCCTGGCGCCAGACAGTTTCGGACTGCGATTCGACGCCCATTTTGCCATCAAAAACTACGACGGCGCCGTCAAGAACACGTAAAGAGCGCTCAACCTCGACTGTGAAGTCGATGTGACCGGGCGTGTCAATAATATTGATCTGGTGATCTTTCCAGTAGCAAGTAATGGCGGCTGACACGATCGTGATGCCGCGCTCCTTTTCCTGCGCCATCCAGTCGGTCGTCGTCTCGCCTTGGTGGACTTCGCCGATTTTGTGCTTCAAACCAGTGCGGTACAAAATTCCTTCGGTCGTCGTCGTTTTACCGGCATCAATGTGGGCAATAATCCCAATGTTTCTGATCTTATCTAGTGCGTATTTCTTCTCTGCCATAAATATTAACTCATCCCTGCTTTTGAATTATTTTCTATAAAAAATTCTGCGTCTTCTATATTAGCTAAATAACTCACTAATTTTTCGGCTGCAAAACGTGCTCGGCCTTCTTTAGTTAAGTCTGGACCTACATATCTGTAATCTTCTGGCTCACCGTCCACATAAACAACGTCGCCATTCTCAGGAATCTCAAATTGCCAAGTAGTTGCTTCTTTACCTGCGAGTGGAAAATGAAAAAAAACGCCGGATTCATCCCCAATGTACAGATTGAAATCATCTACGCTTGCCTGTATTGGGGGTTCGACGCGGAGAGCTCCGTCCGAGTAGTCATTTCTCGTAGCAACCCTAAGGTTGTAATTCCCTTTAGGTGTATCTAATTCAAAACTAGAACCCATCTATTAGCCCCTGGCGAAGTGGGCGAAGGCACGGTTGGCCTCGGCCACTTGATTAAGTTTATACTTATCTTCTGTCATCAATAGTTCCTACTTATATTAACTTCTCTGTTGCTTCTCGCTGCAGCCTACTGTACTCTTCCTTTACTTCAGAAGAGGCGGTCTCCCACTCGATATCCGAAATAGCCAGCTGCCAATACTTTTCCAGGGAATCGAGGGCATCTAAGCTTACAGGAATAATCCGCGCCGGATCTCCAGATCTGCTGCGGATATCACTTTCGACTTCGGCAGTGTTTCCGTCAAACACCCGGACTTCCGTAACTCCGGCATTCAGCGGATTATGGAACAGGTCACGAGCAAATTGATTTGCCTCTTCCCGCGTTTCAATGAAACCGCCACCATAAACTACCACAAAGGCGTTAGCTCTACCCTCCCGCACTAGTTGAAACTGCTCGGCAAGCCCTTCGTGATAATGCGATATAGAGCGGTTAAATTGAGATTCCTTATTCGCCATTAAACTTCCTCTGGTATTTTGCCCACTTTAATGTCGTGAGCCCTCTTTATACTTTCAATAATTTGTTCGTCGGATAAATAGTAAGGCCACTCGCTGTTATCTAGCTGAATCTCGTCTCCGTCGTGAAAGCAAACACCGCCATCTTGAAAAACTTCGCCAGTTAAACCACCCCAGTCAAAGCCAGCAATTGCCAAGCTGCCATCAAGAATGGCGTTATCATCAAGCCGAAGGATAGGAGTAAAATCCGCTCCCTTAAAGGGTAAAGTTGGGTGACCGTTTAACTGCATTGCCATAATACTTCCTGAATCTACCTATCTAATAGCTTGTTCTTTAAAAATCGCTTGAGCCCGCGAATAGCTGGTTGTGCGTTGGATGCAACGCTAGGAGGGCACTTGTTTTCAATCGGACCAGCGATACAACCATAAGCGTTTATAAGGGCATTATGTGCGACCAAAAAAGCTGTCTTTTTCTTATCGTCTTCTTCAGAGGCGTCAATTTGCTCCGGTGTTGGCGGGTTATCCGGGTCAAAAGCTGGCTTACAAAGTCGTGCAATGAGTTCCCTCGAAGGGCATTGCTCGCCAGTAGTTGGGCAATTCAGCTCCAGATAGTTCATAGGCACCACTGGTGTAGTCGTAACAGCTTCAGCTGCCATATAAGTTAGCCTCTCGCAAAGTGAGCAAATGCTCGGTTGGCCTCGGCCATTTTATGGGCGTCTTCGCGTTTTTTAACGGCGGCGCCGGTGTTGTTATAGGCATCTTGTAGCTCTAGCGCGATGCGCTTGTCTGTGGGCATTCCGCTGCGAGCGCGAGCGGCGGCAACGAACCACATTGTGGTGAGGTGCTGCTGGCGCTGGCCCTTAACCTCGAAAGGAATCTGGTAGTTGGCGCCACCGACGCGGCGGCTGCGGGTTTCAACTTTCGGCGCGATATTGGCGAACGCCTGTTCGAAAACTTCTAGCGGATTCTGGACTTTTAGCTTGTCGGCGGCCTGCTGCATACCGGAGTAAACCAACTTCTCGGCTAGCTGCTTTTTACCATCTAGCATCACGCGGTTAATCAGACGCTGTACTTGCACGGAATTGTATAGCCGGTCGGGCTGAATGTCTCGAACTAGTGATTTGGTCTTGTGCCTAGGCATCTCTGTCCTCCTCGACAACGCTAGAAATAGCTTCAACACCTAGCGCTTGTGGAATCTCTCGGTTTTTAACTGGTAGAACAGCAACCGCTTCAGGAAACTGATTCAGCATTTGCATTTGCTCTTCGGTTAATTGCTCCGGGTGATACATTGCTATTTCATTCGCATCAGCAAAACGCTCATCACGAATTATATCCGAGCTAAAAGGAATAGGTTGTGGCATTATTTGCTCGCTTTCTTGGTGCCGTACTTAGAGCGGCCTTGCTTGCGGCCAGCGACACCCTGGAGGTCCAGCGTACCACGGACGATGTGATAGCGCACACCGGGCAGGTCCTTGACGCGGCCACCCTTGACCAATACAACAGCGTGCTCCTGCAGGTTATGGCCTTCGCCGCCGATGTAGGCCCAGACTTCGTGGCCGTTGGTCAGCCGGACACGGGCGACTTTGCGGAGAGCCGAGTTAGGCTTCTTCGGCGTCTTCGTCGTTACACGGATACAGACACCGCGCTTGAATGGCGCCGGTGTCTCGTAGTTGACATTGCGCAAATTGTTGACGACACGCTGCAAATGCGGCGACTTGGACTTAGTCGTCTTCTCTCTCCGTGGTTTCCTGACCAGTTGATTTATCGTTGGCATTTAATTATTTCCTCGTTCCATCCGAACTACCTTACCACCCCTTATGCCTCTAAATCAACTTCGTTAAGTTCGCTTGGCATTTCGTCTTCATCATCGTCGGGCTGCCAGCCGGTGCCAACCGGAATCTTGCGGCCCAGAATGACGTTTTCCTTAAGGCCGAACAGATGATCGACGCTGCCAGAGGTAGCGGCGTTAATTAGCACGCGGGTAGTGTCCTGGAAGCTGGCGGCACTTAGGAAAGAGTCGGTCGATAGAGAAGCTTTGGTAATGCCGAGTAGCAGCTGGTTGAACTTGGCTGGTTGCTTGCCCGCCTTCGTTAGTCTATCGTTGGCCTCAACTGCAGCTAGCTTACTAACGATGTCACCAGTGACGAATTCGCTGTCGCCGGAATCCTCGATCTGAACGCGAGAGAACATCTGGCGGACGATGATCTCGAGGTGCTTGTCGGCGATGTTCTGCCCCTGAGCGGCGAAAATCTTCAGCACTTCGGTCATTATGTAGCGCTGAGTTGCGGTCACGCCCGAGAGCGACATCAGCTCGTGGAGGTTGAGCGAACCGTTAGTCAGGCGCTGGCCGACTTCGACGGTGTCACCATCCTTGACGGTTAGCTGCTTATAGGCCGGGATTTCGTAGCGGACGTGAGCCGTACCAACAGGAGTGATGACGATATTTTTGGCGCCAACTTTGGCCTTGCCGGCGACTGGGGCAACTAGCGGATCGTTGCCGCCTTCTCCGGCAGCAAGCACATCGCCAATCGCAACTGAGGTGCCAGTTTTGATGCTGGCGGTGCGGCCATCTAGCGGTAAAGTCGCCTTTTCTACCTCAGCGCCAGTAATTTCCACTTCGTAATGCCCAGCAGTTTCAGAGACGGAAACCTGGCCGGCGATACCGGCTAGGTAGGCTTGACCCTTTGGTGCGCGAACTTCAAACAACTCTTCGACACGGTTTAAGCCTTGCGCCGTTACATCGGCGCTGACAGCGCCACCACGGTGCTTAGAATTGAGCGATAGCTGTGTGCCAGGCTCACCGATACTCTGGGCGGCAATGACGCCAATCGGACTGTGAGCGGCAACTAGCTGGCCGGTAGCCGGGTCGATACCATACGACTTCGGCGGAACACCACGCAGGCCGGTGCAAGACAGCACGCTCATTACCCTGATATTGTCGACGTTAGCATCAGCATCAATCGCCTCTGCGATGGATTTGGTGATTAGCCTGTCTCTTATACACATCT
>JARIHJ010000053.1 GCA_029288335.1 Candidatus Saccharimonadota bacterium | reverse complement strand
CCTACATGGTGAATACCCAGGCCCAGCATTTCTTGGATATGACAACATTATCATTCGCCCAGGTGTTCGTAACATTGCGCCAAATGATGAGGGCAAAAAGCTACGTGATGTTTTTGTGTACGCCTCAACAGGCATGTACACGCTAGATGACGTGTGGCGTTATGCCCAGGACATTGGCATAAAAGCACCCAAAGACGACACCAAACTTAAACTGATTGCAAAGAGTACCCTAGAGGGTGCTTTGAAACGGCGAGATTACACTGGCTGGTTCAAGCGTGGTGGCACAGAGTGGATAGAAGGGTCATACGAACCGCTCATAGATATTGACCTGTTTAACAAAGTACAGCAAGCAATGGGCTGGGCTGGCAAGCGTCATATCGCTAACTCAACCAGTGGAAGGACTTATACCTATAAAGGCCCGCTTATGTGTGGTGGCTGTGGGTTCAACGTAACGGCCTACACCAAGCCAAAGACACTTGCTAGTGGGCGTGAGGCCGAGTATGTGTTTTACACTTGCACCAAGAAAAGTAAAACTAAGGTATGTGAAGAACCGCAGCTTGCGGAAGATAAGTTAGCAGCCGAGGTTAAGGCGGAAGTGTCTAACTTTGAGATTGACGAAGTAATGGCCTCTAAGTGTAAGGCCATGCTGCACAATTTGTTTAACGACTACCAGAGCCAGCAGAACCGCTATATTAGCGTCTGGGAGCATGACAAGAGTAAGGCCCAAAAAGCCCTTGACGTGCTGGACACTAAGCTAGAAGCGGGCGTAATGACAGACGAACGCTATATGGCTCGTAGTAAACAGCATGAGCAGACCATAGCTAGAACTACAAAACTCCTTAATGGTTCAAGCAAAGACGCCGAACTGTGGCTAGAACTGGCAACTGAACTGTTTAATGGTGTTACTAACGTTGGTGATGTTTTTGCCGAGGCTGATGACGCTGACAAGCGACACCTCATGCTGTACTTAGGCTCGAACTGGACTTTGACCAATAAAAAAGTGGCTCTCACACCTAGAGAACCACTTAGTTTGTTGCATAAAAGCAACCGTCATTCAGACTGGCGGGCCCGACCGGATTCGAACCGGCGATCTTCTCCGTGACAGGGAGACGTGATAGGCCTACTTCACTACGAGCCCGCAACAGAGGTGATTGTAGCAGGATGGCCGAGCTAGCGCAAATATTACCACTATTGGAAAAGGTTCATTCTGCTAGCTATGAGTCGCTTCATTGGATAGCGCGTCATTAGATGAGTCGTTTGTTATAATTTATCCGTGCTTGCCACCTTAGCTCAGTTGGTAGAGCGACGCATTCGTAACGCGTAGGTCAGCAGTTCGATCCTGCTAGGTGGCTCCAATTTCATACGGTAATTATGAACAAAGAGAGCCAAATACTCGAAATCATCATTGGTCTCCCCGGATCAGGCAAGACAACATATCTGAAGCGGCGTTTGGCTGAGGGCGCCATCGATAGCTATTTCGACGATTACCAAAAAGGTGCTCCGGAAGAAGATAAGTCTAACCCGCGCACCAGCCCCAACTATTTGGACTTAAAGGCAGATATAGAGCAAGGCAAAAACGTAGCCATTGCCGATATTCGGTACTGTTTAGCGAGTGAAGAAGTGTTGGTAGCCCAGGTGATGCAGACTGAATTTCCGCAGGTTGCCATAGTGCGTACCTATTTTGCAAATGATCCTGAAGCTTGTCGGCACAATATATTGCACCGCAATAGAGAAGAATGGGTTGAGACTGAGCTTCAATTTATAGAGGCCCACAGCCCAGAGTACAAACCGCCTAAAAACCAAACAATTCCTGTTATTATGGGATAGCTAAGCGGGTGTCGTATAACGGCCATTATGTGACCTTCCCAAGGTCGAGACGGGGGTTCGACTCCCCCCACCCGCACCACTCTCTAGCTTTTTGGCAAAGTAATGTAGTAAGTCGGTGGATTTTTCTGTTCTATGGGCTTGATGTAATAGCTAGCCGGCTCTAGGTTAATCTGGATATGGGCTAGCTGAAGCTGGTCGCCCTTCTGAGCTACCAACTGAATAATCTCTAGAGAATAACCCGTGTCGATAACGCCTGAAGTTTGACCCTGCTTGAGGCTAAAGGCCGCGGCGACTAATTCCGGCGGCAGATCAGTTGTCTTATCCGTAATTAACTCCGGATATTGGCCGCCATTACCTGCCGTGGATTTATCGTCAGAATATTTGGCAGCGAGGTCGGCAAAGCTAACACCGTGACTTAGGTCGCTCAAAACCAGCTGTGCCCTCTGGTGAGCGCTCACATCAAGCACTGATGAAATTTTTTGTAATAATAGCTCCTGTTGCAGCTCACGGCGGTAATCACTGAGCGACCAGCCGAAAGTTTGCTCCAGCACTTCTTGCAGCTGCTGCTCGCTGCGACCGAGCAAACCGCGCTCGCGGATATCATTTAGTTTTTGGTCAACCTCTTGCGAGGTGACTGAAATATTGTGTTCTTTGGCTAGTTGCTTTGCGTAAGCGTAGTCCACCACCTGATTTAGCGCCTGATGCTCGTAATGGTTCAACTGGTCCTGCCCCGATTGACTGCTAAAATCTACCGGCTGCTGGCTACGATAGTGGTAATAATGGGTGTAGTGGCGGATTTCGAAGAGATAGTTCTCGTAGCTGACAAAGTGGCCATCGGCCCGAGCTACCGGAAAAGGCACTATCTGGGTCACGCGGTAAATAAAGGTCGAAGTGTTCTGAAATTTATAGAGTAAAAATCCGCAAACGATTAGAAAAATCACGATCGCGGCTAGTATGATCGAGGTTGATACTACAACAATATGACGCTTAGTGCGAGTTGGATAGATGTATTTGCGCGCCTTACCGATAATTTCGCTGCGGTGCTCTTCCACCGTCTTATTGGTAACTGGCGCAGAGCTAGCCGCCCCCGCCGATTTTTGCTCCGACTTGGGCTTAGACTTCTTCGCTAACTTCATTCTCTTCAAAGGCATAACTACTCGGTGTGGGCGCCTGCAAACGCAGCAGGCTGACTAATTTTTGCTTAACTTTTTCGGGATGGTGAACCTGGGTAATAACCACCTCGCCGATATAACTGCGCATCCTAATTGTACCAAAGCCGAGAAGCGTTTCGGTAATGCCATTCACGTCATAACTTACGGCCTGAATTTGGTTCAGGTTGATGTCGTTGACACGTTTTTTGAATAAACCTTTTTGGTGAATCTCGATAAAACGCTGATCAGTAATAATAAAAACGCTAAAATACCAAGTGATCCACCAAGGAGTGTAGACGATAGCTCCAGCCAAGATTCCTAGTGCCAGCCCGCCGAAAAACCAGCCGAAGCCGATGTTTGGGTCAACAGCCGATGGAATTACACCCAGCACCGGCCCGAGCAGGCCCAAAATCAACCCGCGACGCATAACCACCGGGTGCTTACGAAAAACGTACAGCACTTCCTCGTCGTCAAACTGGTCGGCAAAGTATTTTACCGGTTTCTGATCGCCAGGTTCTTCTTCGATTTCTGTTTCATCGGCCATAGGATAATTCTAGCAATTTATCAAGCTAACTGGTATCCCCAAACGGATTCGAACCGCTATCTGCTCCTTAGGACGGAGTTATTCTATCCATTGAACTATGGGGACAATAAACCCAGTTTAACAGACTAGTTAGCCCTTTACGGGTAAATGAGCGGTGCTGTAATCAAAAAGTTCATCTGGCTTAAACCAGAGATCGATCTCAAATTCCGCCTCTTTTTTATTGCCGGAGGCGTGTACGAGGTTACGAATAGGGCGCTGCTCGCTATTTGCCAGCGACGACGAATCAAACGAATAATCGCCAGTAATAGTGCCCGGGTCAGCTTTGAGTGGCAAGGTATGGCCGCGGACCTTGCGAACTAGCTCTATAGCGTGCGGGCCCTCTAGAACCACCGCCATAACCGGTGCCGAAATCATAAAATCGACTAGCCATTTTTGCACTACCAAACCTATCTTGTTGGCATCGTCAGTGCCAAAGTAATGTTTTGGATCCAAGCCCAGTTCCCGATAGTTATCAAGTGTCTTCTGCCCCATACCCGTAATGAAATCTTCGCGGTCGACAGGATAATGTTTGTTTAGCAATTCAGTTGTCGGGACGAAAAATTTTGCACCAACAATTTTTAAACCCATTTTCTCAAAACGACCAATAATATCACCGATTAGGCCGCGCTGGACGGCATCAGGTTTAAGAATGATGAGCGTACGTTCCTGCATTATGTTCCTTATTTAATCTTACATTCATTATAACAGATAAATCTGCTAGTTTCACGTCGCACAATGTTGTACAATTAGCTTATGCTTTTTTCAAAAGCTAAGACCGATTTTCTAGAATACCTGGAGATTGAGCAAAACCGGTCCCAAAAAACCATCGAAAATTACGACCATTATCTGAACCGGCTAATCGATTTTGCCGGCAACGAGCTAACTGTCGCGGATATCACTCCGGAACTCATCCGCAAGTGGCGCCTCTGGCTAAACCGACTCGGGAGTGATCGCGCCGACGAGCTAGATAAATCGACCAGCAACTACCACTTAATCGCACTGAGGGGCTTCCTGAAATTCTGCGCCAAGCGCGATATTCCGGCACTTACGGCTGACAAAATCGAACTAGCACGCGTTAGGCGCAAGCAAGTCACGTTCCTAAACGAAGATGAGCTCGAGCGTCTATTCGCCCAGCCAGACGTAGTCAAGCTAGCCGGCCTACGCGACCGCGCAATTCTGGAATTACTCTTCTCTAGCGGCTTGCGTGTCAGCGAATTAGTTAGCTTGGACAAAGGTCACATTAACCTCAAGCGGCGCGAATTTATGGTTCGCGGCAAGGGCCAAAAGGATCGACCTATTTTCATTAGCGAGGAAGCCGCCGACTGGATTCAACGCTATCTTGATAAGCGTGAGGATAACGCCACTCCGTTGTTTATTCGTCATCAAAAAAGCAAAAAGCACACTGACCAGACGGGTAATTATAGCCGGCTAACGGCGCGCAGTATCCAGCGCTTAGTCGCCCGCTACGCTCTACTCGCTGGCATCACTAAAGCCGTCCATCCTCACACCCTTCGCCACTCATTTGCGACCGATTTACTGATGAATGGAGCCGATTTACGCTCTGTTCAGGCGATGCTGGGCCATTCCAACATTTCAACCACGCAGATCTACACCCACGTCACCGATCCGCATCTAAAAGCCGTTCACGAAAAATTCCACCACAAGACAACCTAACAGCTTGGTGCGGGCGGATTACCGTTATATGGCACATACGTGCCATATGGAGCAGCAGCGTAGGCGCCACCCGGGTAATAAAAGATCACATTAACATTGTAATGAGTACATTGGTCCGGCGGGTGCGGATAGGGGTGTGTAACTGTTACGGCAAACGGTTCGCAATCAGAGCCATTATAACGTTTAGTGGTACCATCACCGAAGTTCCAAATGCAGTACTGCACATTAGCCGGTGCTTGTATAACATGGAAGCGCCGAACCCAGCTAAGCGGATACGTTCTGTTAGGGGGACCAGGAGGAGATGGGTTATTGCCACCGCCAGCAATGTCGCCGCCTGGAGAACCACCGCCACCACCATTCCCTACTAGGCCACATCCAGTAATGCTACCCGGCACAACGGAGATTTGCTTGCAGATGCCGCCGGTGGATTCTGCCACAAACCCCGGCAACGGATAACTGTTGCGGTCAGGCACCCACACTTGCAACCGCCTCAGTACGTTCTGCGAACGGCCGGTTGAGTCGATTAGCGTCGAAACGCCGGCAAAGTTAATTTGGCTGCCATTGTAACTGCCCTGAATATAAACATTGGTTGCGCCATAAATTGACCTCAGACTGACAGCATATTGTTCCCCTAAAATAGTCGGTATGCCGGTAACTCTGACGTGACAGTAACGCGGCGTACTGCCCCCGTTGCAGTGGCCGTTAATAACCTCTCCCTGCTGGCCCCAATTACCACCTCCCCCTGCAAAACCACCAGTACCAAATCGGCCAGTTGAATTGTCACGATTAGGATAAAAGTAGGACGTGTAAGTATCATCTACCAGCGCTTGACGAGTTACCGAAGCTAGGGGCGTAATGCTGAAGCGCAGCATACCAATTGAATTCCACAGCGGATTTGACCCACTCGCGGCCGGAAAAGCGCTATTAGCTGAAGCCGAGCTATATTGGGTAGCCCGGAAATTAGTGGAACTGTCGGTCCCCTGCCAATAAATATCCAGCTGGTTCATCAATGTAGGCTGATCTGAAGGAGTGACCGGCTGTACGACGAAAACTTGGGGGGTAACAGTGTCAACTGGGTTAAAAGCCAGCGACTGCGGAATCGGGTTAATTAGTAAGCAAGTCCACTGAGGTGAATTCTGTGCCGAATTCGTAGTATCGGCATAGTTGTCGGTCAAATACTGAGCCCCAGCTACACCAACGAGGGAAGAATCATCTCCGGGACCGTTACCCACAGGGCCACATTGGTTCTTCTGCTGCTGAAAACCGTTTTGAATCGCTCTGACCGCATCATTAACCCCACTTTCGGCGGCGTAGTAAGCTTGGTCCGATAAGTGTCGGTTCAGCTCATCCTGCTGGGAATGGCGCATCAGCTCGGCAAACCCAATCGTCAGCAAGCTGAGCACGATTACCAGGATAATCGCAATGATTAGAGCCGCAAAACCGCGCTGGTCGGTGTTTAGTTTCAATCTGTTTGTTAGTTTCATTATGTTTATGGATATTTCCCTAATTTTACCCGGCTTGTAGTCGGCGCGCAACATTTACGTTTAGGTCACTGACAGCACAAAACTGCTGGCCAACATTACCGATGCAACCGACTTGGCCGCTAGGATTTTGCAAATTCCTAGCGTGCCCGTTTGGGTTGGCACTAATTTGGTTGCTATCACAGTCACTACCACGACCCAGACTAGCACCGCGAACACAGAGTAAGTCGTCGTCCCCATAAGCTACCCCGACCGTGACCTCATAAAAGCCGGCGCTGTTAGTTATAGGTTTGATGCTAAATTCGGTCAGACGCATATTCTGGGGGACTAGCTCCTGCCCACTGCCGGGAACAGTTAGTCCGTCGCTGGGGTTAGAGCTAGTTAGAGACAATGGCGGGCACGCACCAGCACTTTGCATCGTATCGCGCCAGAGGGCGTGTTCTGTTTGATAGCCAGTCGGATTAGAATTAACCTGCTTGCCAATGACAAAGTTATAACGCGTCGTGCCTATGCAAAAGTAACCCTGGCTCTCGTGGCTGAGATCTGGCACAGCCCCGCCCAGCATCAGCTGGGACGATACATCATTCACGATATTTCTCGCACTGTTTTGCACATTCGCCTGGTTATTCCCCTTTACATAGATGTAACCGAGCCGCATTAGTGTCAACGCGCTAATGAGTAGCAACACCGACAAAACTGACAATGCGATCATCAGCTCGATAATCGTAAAGCCTTTGGTTCTGGTCAGTCTGCTAGGCCTCAGTTGGTACTTCACGGGGTTACCTCGTGTAACTTGTAGCTCAATTGCTCGCGCTGTTGGCCGAGATCACCAATCCCCGGCCACGACACACTGAAGGTAAAAATATCTTGATTGATGCCATTAAGAGGAGTGGGTTGGTACTGAACATAGACTGTGTAGTAAACCTGCCCATTGAGATTGACCTGACAAAAGTTTGGCGCGCTGTTTGGATTACTAAAGTGCGCGCTGACCGTAATTTGGTTGCCACCACCACTAGTCCCCAGGCAGAAGTACGGTCCACTGGCATTAAAAAGCGCGGGATCATTTACATCCTCCCGGGCTAGTTCGAGCTGGCTGGCAATAACCTGAAGCGCCTGGCTGTGCTCTTGAGAGTTTTGCGATTCCTGAAGCGCATGGCTCGCAGTGGCGTATGAAATGGCAAAAGCTAGCGCCAGCACCGACAATGCCACCATTACTTCGATAATTGTGTCTCCGCGCTGATGGAGTTTTTTCAGGAGCATGGGGCCACCTTACCGTACGTCACGCTTGTCTGGGCCACTTGACCGCTATTGCCACCGATAGTGACCGCACCATCCGTACTGCCATACTTAAAGCAAATAACGATGTGCTGCTGACTGGTCAAAACTGTGTAGTCAGAGGTGTTGGCAATTCTGGAGCGTATGGCGTTGACGCCATTTGCCGGCGGCAGCGTGGCGACAGATACCGACTGGGCCCCAGAAGATTCGCTATTAGGTATGGCCGCACCAACGCTACCAAAACTGCCAAAGAAAACGATCCCACCGATAGGGTCTAGCGGATTCGGTAAACTGCAGCTAGCGTTATTACAGAGGTAAGCTTGGCTAAACGCCAAACCGTCCTCGAGCACGTTAGTCTGCGTCAAATCTATTGGACTAATCACCGCGACCGGCATAGCATCAGTCAGTGATTGTGATGGCTGGGCGTTATAAGTGGTGCTGCACTGCTTAAACTGGCAGCCAGCTATCGTATAAGTGTTGTACTGGGTCGGATCGCCGTTGGGGTTAAATTGCACAGCTTTACCCAAAAATATGCAGCCCCGGTTCATACCCTGGCTCTTATTCCCCACTGTAAAAGTAGGCCCCACGCCACTACTCGTGCAAGTAAAATTGCCAACGCTTGGGAACTCGCCATTAGCGACCGAGTTAGCAACCGCGCTCATCGCCGAGCCGGCCGCGGTTATGCCCTGCCGGTAGGAAACACTGGCCTGCTTGCCACTGATGAATATCGCCGCTAGCACAAACATAAACCCCGACACCGCCAGAAATATCATTACTTCGATGATGGTATAGCCGCCCACTTTTTTTACTGTTTTCATTTTGGCTAAATTACTGATTTTAACTAGCTTCAGTATAGCATAAGCGCTCTCTGTCAACCCAAAGTAAACAGGCTGGTATACCAATTAATAATCGCCTGGCCGAATAATACTACTAACACCGTAGCTAGGATAAGAAATGGGCCAAATGGGATAGAGCTAGAGCGTTTGAGCTTTTTGGTAACTAGTAGCGGTAATGAAGCAAATGTGCCAGCTAGCGCCGCTAGAAATAACAGCAGAATAGCTTTGCCTGGCGTGGCGGCGATTAATCCTAGGACTAATCCCAGTTTGACGTCGCCACCACCTATCCATTTACCGTTAGAGATTACGAAAATGAGATAAAACAGCCCGCCGCCGATAGCCACGGCAATAAGGTGATAAGCTAGAGATTTCAGCGGGTCGCTAGCGCTGGCTATAGCTACAATCGCCTGGACTATGGCTATGACTGCTAGAGCGAGGACCAGCCAGTTCGGCAACAGGCCCCATTTGAGGTCGTAGAGCGCTAGCGCCATTAGCGGAACGACAATTGCTAGCCAGAGGCCGAAGATGGCCAAGCTAGCGGCTCCAGAGAGCGTTAGCGGCCACAATAAGTAGCTAACGATAAAGATAATCGCTGTAAGCGCTTCAACTAGCGGATACTGAACGCTAATCGGCTTATGGCAATAGCGGCATTTCCCTCTTAGCGCCAGCCAACTAAAGAGCGGGACTAAATCTGGCACCGCTAGCGTGTGCCGGCAATTCGGGCACATCGACCGACCGTTTAATATTGACAGGTCTTTAGAGTTAGCCACGTGAGATTTACTGCTAGCCTGCTCATGCAAGCGCCAGACCAGCGCATTCACAAAGCTGCCCCAGGCTAATCCCAAAATCGCCAGTATTGCTATAACCATTAGCTAGATGATACCACGCCACTAACAGTGCCATTGGCTACAAGTTAAAACGGCCGTATAAAGCGGCCGTTTTAACTGTGAGGCTATTGATTTCTCTAGGCGTCAACACACGAATGAACCGGAGTGCCAGAGGTCTCTGTTAGATAGAGAATGGCCGTTGAGCGAGCCGACACTGTCGGACTAGCGCCGTTGCCATTACACTCGTAGCCAAAATCAACTTGGATGTGACCAATATTGCCTGAAGTTGTCGCAAGAGTACCGGTGCCTACTTTAACCACATCGCTACCCTGAACCTTGACATTAGCCGGAGCATCAGTTGGGTTAGATGGGCAAGCGCCGTTACCGCCGCCGCCAGTTCTACACAATATCAATGAAGAAGTGTTAGCACTGTCAATGGTGTTAGGCAACGAACCGTTATTGTTAGACTCATACTCTGTAATCCCGGCTGCGACAGCCGAAGCGTCATTCTTAATCGCCGTATTACGGCTGTTACGCTGAAGCGCCGGCACGGCAAGCAGCACGATCAAGATGATCAAGGCCGCCACGGCCAGCACAATCATAACTTCGATGATGGTGAAGCCACGCTGATTAGTTTTTAGTTTTTTGAGCATTTTCATTTCCCCTTTTATTGGTGCCCTTTAATTAAGCTATATTTTTACGCTTATGGCTAAATATTAATCAGTTTGTTAGCTAAAATCAAGGACTTTTCCACAACTTTTAACTACTTACCGCCGGTGGCTATACCGTTAGTAAAGCCTGACTGACTGACCAGGCCATAAATCGGCAGAAGAATAGCGGCGACGATGATGAGCGCCATTACACCCATAATAATCATCAGGACCGGCTCAATGATGGTCGATACGGATTTGATCTCGTTATCGACTTCCTTTTCGTAGTAGTCGGCGACCTTGCCCATCATCACTTCCAGCGCACCAGATTGCTCGCCGATGGCCAGCATATTCGGCACTAGCTCCAAGAAATTCGGATCGCCCGAGATTGCCTCGCTAAGCGATTTGCCGCCTTTGACCTTCTCGCCGGCGCGCTGCAACGAAGCTTTGATGTAAACGTTGTTGACGGCTTCACCGGTGATGTCGATGACCTGCAGCAGTGGCACACCGCTGGCTACTAGTGACTGGGCCGTGCGGCTAAAACGAGCCATATACATCTTGTTGAATAGCGGCGCGATGGGCCAGGCCTTCATCTTGAGCTTGTCAAAAAATTGGCGACCACCAGGCGTCTTCGACAACCGGGTAGTTGAGAAAACTATTATTATCAGGATGATAATTACTACCCACCAAAAGTGCGTCACGAAATGCGAAATATCCAAGAGAAACTTGGTTAGGAACGGCAGGCTAACACCTTGCAGGCCGCTGTAAATGTTCTGTACCTGTGGCAGCACCTTGACGACCATAAAACCGACCACAGCAATCATCACGAGCAGCACGATTGCCGGATATATCATAGCGCCGCGGACTTTCGAGACGATATCGGCATCCTTTTCCTGCTGATTAGCCAAGCGCTCTAGCGTCTGATCCAGCTGGCCGGAGGTCTCACCGGCAGCTACTAAACTGACGAAGACACGGTCAAAGATCTTCGGGTATTTGGCCAGCGAAGCGCTAAAAGCCTTACCGCCCTCAATCTGCGTGATAATGTCATTCGCGGCGGCAGCCAGGGTCTTATTTTGAGTCTGGCCAGCAACTTGGCGCAAACTCTGCAATAGCGGCAGACCGGCATTGATTAGCGTCGATAATTGCCGGGAAAACAGGACTTTTTCTTTGGTTTTAACC
Source organism: Candidatus Saccharimonadota bacterium (assembly GCA_029288335.1). Classification (GTDB taxonomy): domain Bacteria; phylum Patescibacteriota; class Saccharimonadia; order Saccharimonadales; family UBA4665; genus JARIHJ01. Next base: position 18,380 of record JARIHJ010000053.1, on the reverse strand, counting down.
CGATGGCCGAAGTTGAAGCCATTAGCGCTTTTGCGGCTCATTGTCAGCGAAATCGGCACCTGACCCTGGGCTTTTATAACTTTAGCGGCCGCCTGTTCACTCTCAGCCTGCACGTCGCCCTTAACCAGCTTGCCAGTGACAGGTATGCGTGCTTCGTAGTGATAGGTTAACACTGCCTAGCCCCTCATTAGTCTGTCGAGCTCATCTAGGTCGACAGCAAAATTCTTAGCCTCGTCGTAGGTCACTGTGCCGCTGTGGATTAACTCAACCAGGGTCTTATCCATACTCTGCATACCAAACTCGGCGCCAGTCTGGATGACAGCCTCCAGCTGGTGGGTTTTACCTTCGCGGATAATGTTACGCACAGCGCTAGTCGCCACCAGAATCTCAGCCGCGGCAATGCGGCCGCCGCCAATCGTCGGAATCAACCGCTGCGAGACGATGGCCATCAATATATTCGATAGCTGCGAGCGAATTTGGGGCTGCTGGTGCGGCGGAAAAACATCGATCATACGGTCGATACTCTGAGCCGCGCTGTTGGTGTGAAGGGTCGCAAAGACTAAGTGACCGGTTTCGGCGATAGTAATAGCGCTAGCGATCGTCTCGAGATCGCGCATTTCCCCCAGCAGCACCACATCCGGGTCTTCGCGTAGCGCCGAACGCAGGGCTGCACTAAAGCTATACGTATCGTAATGAACTTCGCGCTGGACAACGACGGATTTCTTCGATTGATGGGTGTATTCGATCGGATCTTCGATGGTGATAATATGCTCGGCACGCTCGTGATTGATCTTGTCGATCATAGCCGCCAGCGTGGTCGACTTACCCGAGCCCGTCGGACCGGTTACCAGTACAAGGCCACGCGGGTAATCAGCAAACTTGTTGACCACCGACGGCAAACCAAGCTGCTCGATGGTCTGCATATTATTGGTGATAAGCCTGAGTGCGGCCGCTAGATTGCCACGCTCGTGGAAAGCGTTGACACGAAAACGCCCCATATCGCCAAAAGCGAAACTAAAGTCGAACTCTTTATCCTTCAAGAGTACTTGCTTCTGGTCTTCGTCCAGAATCGCGAAAATTAATGCCTCGACCGCCTCGTCATTCAATACGTCGGTACCTGGCACCGGCGCCAATTTACCATCGATTCTGAGCATCGGCGGCAAACCAACCTGGATATGAAGGTCTGAGGCCTTCCGCTTGACACACTCCTCGAGCAGGACTTCGATTTTGGGTTGCGCGTTCATTTAAGCGGCCCCCTCGGATGCAACTCTGTTAACTTCTTGTAAAGTGGTCATACCACTCAAAGCTTTCAGATAGCCATCTTGGCGCATTGTTAGCATTCCCTCTGAGCTGGCGACTTTTTGTATTTCACTGGATGTTGCTCGTTTTAAGATTAATTCTTGTATTTTTTGGCTGACGTTAAAGACCTCATAGACGCCCATCCGGCCTTTGTAGCCACCTGGAGCGTCGGGCGCGTCAATGCCCTTAGCTAAAGTATAAGCATTTTGGTCGGCTAGAGGCAAGTTTTCGAAACCTAGGTCTTCGCCAACTTTCTGCTTGTCCTCGTCCGACTTCGGCAAATAAGCGCCAATCGTTTCCTTGATTGCTGCCGTTTCGGCAACGTCTGACTGGTAGTCTTCTTTTTTGCTACTGATCCGGCGGACTAGCCGCTGACCGATGACAGTATGTACCGTGCTAGCAATCAAAAACGGCTCAATGCCCATATCGAGCAAGCGTGGCAAAATGCCAGCTGCGCTGTTGGTGTGGAGCGTGCTAAATACCAAGTGGCCGGTTAAGCTAGCCTGCACCGCCAGATCGGCAGTCTCCTTGTCGCGAATTTCGCCGACCATAATGATGTCTGGGTCCTGGCGCAAAATTGAGCGCAGGCCATTGGCAAACGTCAGGCCAACCGCGCTATTGACCTGAATCTGATTAATTCCGTCCATTTTGTACTCAACCGGGTCTTCCAGGGTGACAATGTTGACGGTGTCACTTTTAACCTCCTGAAGGAGAGCGTACATCGACGTCGACTTACCTGAACCCGTCGGACCGCTGGTCAAGATCATACCGCTAGACTGTTTGATGCCATCACGTATCGTCCGGAGGGCACGGCCCTTATAACCCATATCTTCCAGCCTCAGGGATGTGCCAGACTTGTCGAGCAAACGGATAACGACCTGCTCACCCCAGATAACCGGCGAAATAGCGATACGCAAGTCGATCGCGTTATCGCCGACCTTGACGGTGAATTCACCGTCCTGCGGCACGCGATGTTCATCGATTTTGAGCGTCGCTAAAATTTTTACCCGGGAAATTAAGGCCGGCTCGATTTCCTTCGGCAACGTCATAATCTCGCGTAAAACCCCATCAACGCGGCAACGAATCTTGAGCTCGGTTTCAGCGGGTTCGATATGAATATCGCTGGCGTGATTATTGGCGGCAAATTCCAAGATAGTGGTTAGCACCTTGGAGACAGGTGAATCCTGAACAATAGTCTGGATGTCATCGGCCTTGACCCTGGCAGATTTGGCCTTGTGGGCTGGCTCGGCAGTAGCTTCCGCCTGGTTCTGAGCTTCAGCTAAACTTTTAAGCTCTGCCATCTCGCTAGCGGCGATTTTGGTCTTATATTGGGCTAGTACGCTCCTAATACCAGATTCGCTAGCGGCGTAGACTTTTAGTGGCCGACCTAGCTTGGTCGCCAGAAAGTCGACCGCCTGGACGTTGTCGGCGTCCAACATCGCTACGACCAATCTACCTTTCATCTCACCAAGTGGTACAGCCATATAGCGATTGGCTGCGTCCTCTGGAAGAAGTTCTAGAACCTTATGGTCAATAAAAACATTTGACAGGTTAACGTAAGGTACGCCATTAACGTGCGCTGAAGCCTTGGTCAGGTCTTCGTCGCTAATGTGCTTCTCGGCTACCAAGAACGCCAACAGAGGCTGTTTGGCTGCGGCGGCGGCGCTTTTATATTCAGCCATCTGACTATCGGATATAATTCCCGAACTAACCAACTGATCCTCAATCGCCCGCTGGGAGTTAGCAGAGAGTACACTCACCTTGAGAAGCTCCTAGCTTGGACTATTGGCATTACCATTGAAAGGATTGTCATTGGGCTGGCCGATCTGAATCAGCTGAGCTGGATTGACGGCATTGCTGTTGAATTGTTTGTCTGGACCACTAACCTGATCAACTGGGAACTGAGCCGAGATCGGGCTGACTACTTCTACCTGCTGCTGGCGAGAGCCACTACCGCCAAAAATTAAGTTTGATATCACTAACGATATAAGGATACTAAGAATCAATATTCCGGCGAGCAAGGCTAAATCTTTTCGTTTCATTTGATTTCCTTATGCCCCACTGCAAAATTCTTACCCGGTTGATAATAGGTCTGGGCGGTAATCGAGACCGTCATATCACTTTGATCACCCTGGAATTCCAGAGTCATAATCTGAAACGGTCTAATTGAGTGTTGAAATTGGCCAATCAGCGCTTGCGCCTGGGCGTAATTGCCTTCAGCGGTAGCCGAAAATGGCATCGCTACCGGTTGCGGCGAGGCGCTAGTATTGTTGCTCTGCTGGTTTACCTGATCGTCGGAACCGCTAATCGACTGAATGGTCATATTTTGGCCAGTGATTAGCTTCTCGATGCTGGATGTCAGTGCGGGAAAGTCATATTTTGACGGCAATGCTTGCAAGACTAGCTGGGCGTTAGAGCCATCTTGCGGCCCCGTGCCAGTAGGCGAACCTCCCAGCATATTCTGCGGAGTGCTTATAAATGCCTTGTAAGCGTTGGCCAGCTTAGAAACATTCGTCTGGTTCACCTGGAGCTGGTTTAGCGCGGCGTGTTTGGCATTGATCACTTGGTGCTGGAAACTACCCTCGCTAATCAGTGATTTAGCCGCAAATATTGTGAACACTACTACGAACACAGCTATCGCAATTGACGAAAAAGTCACTGTCTGCGCGCGTGATAGTTGCAGATGCTTGCCAATCTGAATGTTGGCGGCTTGGGATTTAAGGCCAGAGATTGTAGCCATAACTATTGCCCCCCCTTAGGTAATGCCTTGAAAATACTGCCATTTAAGCCTGGCACTTGCGGTAAGTTGGTCTTTTGCGGTACGTATAGGGTGATGTTTTCAGATGCCTGGAATAGCAAGGGGTCGAAGTTCATATCAATGGTATAGGTCGCGCCCTTGTCGTCGCGGCTAAAGGAGCTCAGCACCACGCTTGTAAAGGCTTGGACGCCAGTAGCACCGCTGGTTTTGTCGTTATAGGTCGCACTCTTCAGGCTGTCTGTGTAGGCATTAACATCGTCAAGGCCCGGAGCCGATCCCCTAATTTCCATTGTGTCCTGGGTAAAATCAAGCTGTAAATCCCCTATTGTCACGTTTGGCGGCGTCAACTGCGTAATGTAGCCGAAGATTCTGGAAACCTGCGGATCCTGCGCGTATAGGCTCGGCAGACTGTCTAGCTGGCTCTGGACGGTAATTATCTTGTCCAAGCCATTGATCGACTCGATCTTGGCGGCGGCGGTCCTAATATTATCGGTGGTCGAGCTGATAGTGTGCTTTTGCCACACGTCAACCCACAGAACCAACAAAATTATTACCACCACACAGACGGCCACGGCTATAGATGCGCCCGACACCGCCAAGCGCTGCAGCTGTTTAGCTCTCAGGTACTGATATTTGACATCAGGTAGTAAGTTAAATTGCACCGCCATCACTGTTTCCTCTCAGCTAGACCAACCGCGACACTAAATTGGTTTGACACCGATAACAACTCATTTTGGCGCTCTGGAGCATAGCTGACATTGCGCCAAGCATTGCCGATTTCGGTGTTCAAATTGAACTGTTTAGCTAGGTATAACGGGAATTCAGGGATGCTGGCAGCGGCACCAGCGACTATCAGACGATCAATCTTTGAATCCGGATAGCGCTGGGCAAAGAATTTCAATGACTTATCTACTTCGCTGACCAAGTTGTCGACTGTCGGCTTAATCGCCTGAAAGACCTGACCTTCCAACTTTTGCTGGCTCAGGCCAAACTTAAAGACTAATTGCTGCGCCTGTTTGTCGTCCACATTCAAATTCTGTGCAGCCGCCCGGATAACGCTATCTGTACCGATAGGAATCGCCCTGGTCAAATGGGGCGCCTCATTGGCAATAATCACCAAGTCCGTCGTAGCACTGCCGATATCCAACACCAAGTGAGGCAGATTGGCACCAGTTGGCACCAGCGCTCGGGCTAATGCTAGGTTACTGGGTTCAAAAGCAATTACGTTCAGCCCGATCGACTCGAGCATATCCAGCCTCTGCTCAACAAAGTTATTGGCTACACTAGAGAGTAGCACCTCGACTTTAGTCTTATCGGTCGGCGAATCACCAATCACCGCCCAGTCGATTTTGGATTCGGCTACTGGAGTCGGGATAAGTGAGTCAGCCTGGAGCTGCAAAGCTCTATGAAGCTCACTAGGGTTCAGTCGATCAAACTCAGTTACAGTAGTAAATACCCGATCAGACGGTAAGTTGACGGCTACATTTTGGGTAGATAGCCTGGCCTGCGATAACAAACTCTTCAAGGCCTGCAACAGCTTCTGCTGGTCAGCTCTGGAATCACTTCTCGAAGCCCGGCTATCAACCGGTACGTAGGCATACTTAACGAGAGTTTTGGTCGGAGCATTACCACGCAATTCAACCACCCGGATCGCTTCCGTCCCTAGATCGAGACCGAAGAAATTCGAGACACCGGAGAGCAGGCTCATTGCCCACTCCGATAACAACTATTTTTTGTGGTTTGTGTCTTTAGCATCTGTCCCACCGCTTAAAATTTTTATTTAGATAACTCCATACATATTTATACATAACCGGTAAAAATTTTACAATACCGGTGAGAGGCTGAAAATGGCATCGTATTGTTGAGAATTACTGAACGGTGGTATGGCCGGCCGCGGCAAGTATGTCTCCGGGCTAAAGATGAAAATTTCGGCCGCACAGTCGTAATTAGTTGGGCGCGCGCCCCCAGGGCCGGTCGGATTACCGTTGTCACCTACATCACAGTTACCTGTATTACCCAGTGGATTAGGGTATTCTCCGGGCTTGGAGTCACGCAGCGAGGAATAGGTTCGGAACAAGTTTAACTGCTTGGCTATGACCGAGCCATAAACCACGAGCTGGCTATTGCAGCTGGTGTAGTCGTGCGTGCTACAGCTATCAAAGGTGCCACCCTGGGCTACATAAGTACCATCAAGTTCGGTAACATTCGGTGCGGCACTGATGTTGCCCTTAGCTATGACGAATAGTGACGGGACGTTACTTTGGTTGCCGTTAACCGTCCAGCCGCCGCCGGCACCGGCATAGGTAATATTGCCTGTAACGGTCACACTGCCGCTGGCATAGATAGCCACGCTAGTGCCGAGTGGGACGCTAAAGCCCCCTAAGGTGTTGCCGTTCAGTATATAAGCTTTGGTCTGGCCGGCAGCCGGTGTACCGGGCCACGCAGTAAGTGAGTTCGGCCTGCTGCCGTAATAGTCTGGTATGCACGCACTAGTGCCCAAACTACCGTTTGGCGGGTTGTTTGGCAATAGCAAGCCGTTCGGCGCAATCGGATTGGCACCACGCAAATTGGCAGTAGAAAATTGGTTAACCGAGCCCCTATTTCCACCGGAGATTGCCGCAAACTGAGCGCCCGAACCACGGGCCGCGTCTTCCAGCCAGGTCAGGATTTGCCCCCCTTGAGTTGGATTCTCGCCGGCGCACAGATCATTGCCATTAGCGAAATCTCCGCCCGTAGATACATCCTCACCAAAAAAGTGCGTATACGGTTCATCGATCAGAGCATTAGTGCAAGGATTAGCCGTTAGTGATCCAGAGGTGTTTGACATATTGCCGGCATCGTCGACGTCACCTGCCTGGGGAGTAACCGTCATATTTATGCAAACTTGCTGGCCAACCTCCAATGGCGGCGCCGAAACCGGGCAGGATAAATTGAAACTGCCCGTATTATCACTCGCTGAATTATTCGGAGACGTAATTGTAAGCGTGCCACCGTTACAACTCCCATAGGGCCCGCTGCCACTGTAAGTCAGTGTAACTACGGATGGCAACCGCAAGTTCTTGGGGTCAACCGGGCCGTAAAAGTGTACATTGACAGTGTTACCAGTGAAATTAGCACTAGTCGGATCCTCGGCGTTATCCAGCGTACCACTAGTCGGCTGAGGGTCCCAGCTGGCCGTAAAGCTGCGCTTGTAGCAAGGGCTCATCGTGTACCCCACCGCCGTGTTGTAGTTCTGCGTTTGGCCGCTCAGTCCGCCTGCCTGTACATAGCTGTAAGTTCCATTACCATTGGATTTAGTCGCTTTCCAGGTTTGGGTTCGATAGTATGTGTAGTAACTTACAGACGCCTGGTTGTGGTCGTACGGATAAGTCTTAGTAAAGATTGTATAGTCAACTATGGCCGACTGTTGATCGGCTGCCACCTGGAGATTGAGGCTAGCTGGCGACACCGGTGTGCCACCAGTGCTTGTATCGGCGACTGTGAAATTACCATTTTTCACTGGTATATCCTGAGTGTAGGTGGCTCCCTGCGTCGTTGTCGTGCCGGTGGGTGCGGTTTGTGGATCGGGGGTATTGTACGGCGTTGGCACTGTTACTAGCGCGTTGGCCTGAATATTAGGATCACCTGGGCACACACTGGGCTTTTTGCAGTTTGGCGGCGTGCCAGTTTCACCCGCCGGACAAGGCGGCGGCCCCACGTGTATATAAATAGTAAAGGTGGTGTGTTTGATTGGACAACTCCCAAATGAATGGGGGCCCGACACTGTGACACCAGAGCAAATATAAGTCGACCCGTAATAGGTTGAGATATTTTTGTAATCAGCTTTAAAGGTAACTGTTTGGTCCTGAGTAAGCCCATTTGCATCGTAATAGTTAAAGTATGTTTTATTCGAGAACCAGTAGCGTGAAGTATTATTTCTTCCAATATCCAGTATGGAACCATTGGTAAACCCAGAAACGACCCCTTGTGCCCCACCTGAACTTTGGGCAGTAAGATTACTGAGTTGAATTGCTACCCCAGTCTTGGCTGGATTCATACAGCCTCCATTAGGGGCCCATTCAGCGTTAGGATAAGCATCTGCGGCATTGGTAGGTGTAACCCAGCCACCAGAGCGATATATATCGTAAGCAGAAACTGACAAATCGGTACAACCGCGACTGAGGTCGGGCGCTATAAGGGTACGGCACAAAAAGTTAACGCTGTTAAACTGCATCGGCACGGTCGTGGTGCCATAAGCTACATTAACAGGGTTGGTTGTGTTTGGCTGACCCTTAGCAGAAATCCAGGTCGAAAGCACATAGGAAGCTGGTGGAGAGGTTTGGTCGATTCTAGCCCGCAGCCCATTGTTAAAAGTTAAGCCTCTGCTGACTCCGATAGCGCTTCGGCAACCACTGTCCCATCCGTACGCCGTAGAGACGCCGTTAGCTAAATTGGCCTGAATCGTTGCCGTACTATATAAAGCACTCGCGGACATAGTTCGGAGCGCTACCACACCCAGTACCACTACAACCGTCGCCAATAGTAATCTTATAGTAGTAGCTAGGTCGCGACGGATATAGCCAATCATCATTGGTTATTATTACTCCCGCTAGGAGGGGCCGCCTTATACATCTGGTCAACTTTTTGCAAATCGCCGTTAGCCCCTGTGCTCATCTGTTCCTGAGCCGATTGGTTGGCTTCGTTAGCTTTTATAGCGGCTAATAGGCTAGGCAGGCTCATCATTTGCCCACCAAAGGCTGAGCTGAAGTCGAACTTCCCGCCGTTCTGCTGCTTAAGCGTCAGCAGCTGGTTGTAATATTGCTTACTGGCACTATCGTTCCCGGTCATAATCGCGTATCTGAGCGCAATGTAGACGCAGTTCGGGTCTTGTTTATAACCTTTCATAGCCGTAACCTGCTGGTCTATCCCAGCGGTAGCAGTAATGTCGTTAACCGCCAAATCCTGACTGGCCTGTGTGATTAACGGAGTGCTACAAACTGTTACTGGTTGTGTGTTCTGGTGCGTGGTTGGGCTTTTACTGGACATCGCCAACAAGCTGACGATCACAAGAGCGATTATTAGGAGGACGATTATGCCCCCGCCGACCAGATAGTAGGGCTTACGCCAAGAATGCGGATGGTCGCCGCTGCCGACAACTACTTCAGGATGTTGTTTGTCTTGCCCGCTCATTTTCGACGATTTGATTAGTGTTTATCTACTTTCGAATTTTACTTAACTCGAATTATAACAAACACAAGCTTTTTCGCAACCGATACACCACTTCTGCTATACTCTAAAGCATAAGTGAAATAGGGTCTTAAGTGGACTATAAAATGAAAATCTTTTTAGTGAAATCAAAAATATTTTTGGTCATAGCATTGGGTATTCTTTCTCTGCCGGCCGCAGCGTATGCCGTAACCACCCTGTCGCAAAGTTTTTCCGGCAGTAGCAACTTAACGCCCGGTTCACTAGTCAGTCTGGATAAGAATTCCTCTGACGCCGTTGAAGCCGCTAATACCGACAACGTCAGCAATCTATACGGTGTTGTTATCGCTAGCGACAATTCTCTGTTGTCAGTTAGCAGCGGCCAAACCAGCCAAGTGCAAGTCGCAACAAACGGTGTCCAGCAAGTGCTGGTCTCGGACATCAACGGCCCAGTTACGGCTGGCAGCCCAATCACCGCTTCACCAATTCCCGGTGTCGGGATGCTTGCCACCCAGAACGTTAAAATCATCGGTGTTAGCCAGTCGAACTTAAGTGGAACTAAACAGACTTACAAAACCAAAAACGGCACCACCGGCTCAGCTAATATCGGTACCGTGCCCATCGATGTCAATGTCTCCTATTTCTATAGACAACCCGATAAAACCATTATCCCTAGCGCCCTGCAAAACGTCGCGAATTCCCTGGCCGGCAAAAAGGTCAACGCTCTACCGATTATCGTCAGTACAGTAATCTTTCTGATTATGATAATAGTCGTCAGCAGCATAGTCTACTCGATGATCCGCTCGAGCATTATTTCAGTCGGCCGCAACCCAATGAGCCAATCGGCAATCTACCGTGATATGGTCCAAATGTCTGCGCTGGTCGTCGGCATCATTGCCGTGGCTATCGCTGTAATTTACCTAATCCTAACTAGGCTATGAATTTATTTTTAGAAATATTCCTGATCGTTGACGCGCTAATCATCGGAGCGGTCGCTACCCTAGCCTGGCGGCACGGCCTAGCCCATTTTAAACCGGAAAGGCACGATGCCGAGCAGCGGCCCAGGCCACAAAACGGCCATCTCGACCCGGAAATCGTGAAGCAAATGCAGGAGAAGGCGCTCACCAACTTTCAGGCGGTGATCGAGCGCTCGTCAACACAACTACAAACCGATCTAAAAGCTAGCGAGACTAGGCTAACCGCCCAGCTCGAAAAGTTGAGTCAAGACATCATCGGCAAAGAGATGGCACGCTACCACGAGGAGCTCGATAGGATACGCCAGCGCGCCGAAAACGCTGGCAAATCGGCTGAAACTGAGCTGAGCGAGCACCAAGTCGCCCTAAAAGCCAAAATGGAGCAAGAAGTCGCCGAAGAAAAGCAGCACCGACTGGAGCAGCTCGATAGCAAAATTTCCGATGCTGTGATGTCGTTCTTATTAGAGACGCTGGGTCACGATGCGGATTTAGGCGCACAAAGCAAGTATTTGCTAGCCCAGCTCGACGAACACAAAGCCGAAATTATCGACGGAGTGAAGGATGGCGCTTGAGTTGCCCTCAGAGGTCAATTCCAGGCAAGACATTCAAGCGCTTGCCCTCGAAGTTCGTAACTACGCTAGCTGGCTAGCTCATAATGACATTAAAAAGCGCCTTAAAGTTAGAAAACGCAGCCCTGCTCCAGAACTATCACCCGGTGCCAGCGAAACATTACACGATTGGTTAATGAGAAATCCGTTGTCCAGTTCTAGCTTGGACAAACTAGCCGGCGCCCTAGAAAACTTAAAAGATTCAGCGCCCAGCGCAACTATCACACTAGCGGCACCGGCCGGCCCCAAATTAAAGCAAGACCTAACTAATTGGTGCCGCAAAAATATTGACGACAATATATTGGTTAACTTCGAATTTAATTCTACTCTGCTCGGCGGTATGGTCTTGCGCTGTGGCAGCCATGTTTTTGACTGGTCATTCCGCCGGCAATTACTAGATAACCGGAGAAAATTCGCCGAGGTACTAGCGAATGTTCGATAATCCTAGGTTCCAGAAGCTAGTCGAGGCCGACAACCTGACCGGCGAAGTCGTCGCCACCAATAGTTTCATCGTAGAGGTTAAAGGACTAGAGGGTGTGCGGCTAGGAGCGCAAGTCCTGTTCTCCGATGGCCAGCGCGGACTAGTTCGTGAAGCTAGCGGCGACCACGTCGTCCTCTTCAACATCGACTCCGAGCACCTCGCGACCGGCACGCTGGCAGTTGTCGAAAACGATATTTTGAGCATACCGGTCGGCAAAAAACTAGTCGGCCGTGTAATCACGCCAATGGGTGAACCACTTGATGGCAAAGGTGCGCTTGGAGCTACGGAAACCCTGCCAGCTTTCAACCCAGCGCCGGGCATTATGGCCAGAAAGCGCCTCGAAACCCAGCTGGTTAGCGGCGTCACAGCCGTTGATAGCTTCTTCCCAATAGTTCTCGGTCAGCGTATCGCCATTCTGGGGGATTCTAAATCCGGTAAAAGTACTTATTTGAGCCAGCTGTCGGCTAACCAGCAAGGCACCGACCGTATCGTCGTCTATGTGATGGTTGGTAAGCGCAAGGTCGATATTGAACTGCTTTTAAACGAGCTGCAGACATCTGGCGCGATGGACCACACTATCGTTGTAATGGCCGACATCTTTGATTCGCTAACCCAAAGCTACCTGGCGCCCTACGCTGGCTGCGCAATGGCTGAACAACTTTGGTATTCGGGCCAGGACGTCGTTGTTATCTATGATGACCTTACTTCTCACGCTGAAGCCTACCGCCAGCTTTCACTTTTACAAGAAGTCGATCCTGGCCGTGATAGCTACCCTGGTGACATTTTCTACGCCCACTCGAGTTTATTAGAACGCGCCGGTAGATTGCTGAAAACTGGTAAAACCTTAACTGCTCTCCCTGTTGTGCTAACGCCAAACGACGACATTACTGCCTACCTATCGACCAGTATTATGTCGATTACCGACGGCCAGATCGTACTGGATCTGAACGTTTTCCGCCAGGGTCGTCGACCGGCGGTCAACGCCGGCTTATCTGTCTCGCGCGTCGGTGGTGATTCGCAAACTACCCGCGCCAAGCAGCTCTCGAGTGAGCTGAATAAAAAATTGGCTAGATATAAGCAGGCCGAGGAATTCTCGCACTTCGGCTCTAGCTTATCCAAGGAAGCAGCTATTGATCTAGAGCTCGGCAAGCAAATTTTCGCCGTTTTGCAGCAGCCACCAGAAGAACTACACTCGCTAGCCGAACAACAGCTGATGCTAGAGACAGTCATTCTTGGTGGCGGTAAAGTTCAAATCGACGTACCGGGCCTAAAAGAATCAGTTAAAAAAGTAGCCCACGAAGTCAAGGAAGATAAGGATCTAGACCGATTAGAAGCCGAATTACTGAAAAAACACTCGACCGCGGTAGAAAGTGACAAACCAAAAGCAGACAAAAAAGAAGCTAAACAGCCAGAGTCACAAGTGGAGGCAGCCAAATGATTTTTCTTTCAATGAAAAAGAGCAACCGGAGCAAAAATTCGCACATTTTTGCGCCGCGCGTTGAGAAAAAACGTAGTTTTGTCTCAAGGGGAGCCAAATGAGACGACCGAACGCCATTCAAAAAGAAAGCGAGCAGATCGCTACGGTGCAGGATTTAACCGGAGTCTTTGAAAGCACCGCCAGTACTCAGGTAGCGAAAGTTAAGGATAAAGCACAGCTGGCGCAAGAGTTTTTCGAGCTTCTATGGAAACGCTACTCTTCACTTCGCATTGATCCTGGTGAGCGTATCGGTGAGCGTGACAATGTAGAAGAAAGTAATAAAAAAGTGTTCGTTATGATCTCGGCCGAAGCCGGACTTTCCGGCGACATTGATCAAAGGCTGATCGAACAAATGCTCGATAATTACGATGGTAAAACTACAGATATCGTAGTGCTCGGCACCCATGGCGCTCAGCAATTGCAGCAAAAAGGCATCCCCTACACGCACCACTTTACTGTTCCCGAAACTGATCAATATATCGATGTATCGCCAGTTATTAGCGCAGTCAGCGGCTATGCCTCCATTACTGTGTACTATGAAGTCTATGTTTCCCTGGGCGTACAAGAAATTCAAACTATTGACTTAGCCGCCCGCATCAAAGATATGGGCGAAGACGTCGATACCGACGACATTATGACTAGTGAAGATACGATCTTCGAACCCAGTTTGGAAGTCATTGCTACGCAAATGGAGCGAACTATGATGGCATTGGCGCTTAGCCAAACCATCCTAGAATCTACCCTGGCTCAGGCTGCCAGCCGTTTCAACGCTATGGCCGGAGCTAAGAAGCGTGCCGAAGAATTGCATGATCTACTCAATATGGAATTTCATCATGCCAAGCGCAGTGAGAGTGACCGTAGAATGCGTGAAATTATGATCAGCCTCAAGAAGAAAAAGCAGCGAGCTAGGATGGCCTAATGAATAAAAAAATTGCTCAACCTGGTAATTCCGTTGGCGTCATTGTCTCCCTAAAAGGCCTAGTGGTAGAGGTTGATGTATTAGGTGAGGAGCCGGAAGAAAAAGAATTATTGACGGTTGAGGGATACCCCGATGTATTTTTGGAAGTCAACTTCTTCCGGCCCGGCAAAGTCGTCTGCCTTAACTTAACCAACTCTCAAGTCCTCCGCTGTGGCCAAAAAGTATTTAGAAGCCGGCAAAAAGTCACTGTGCCGGTGGGCCCGGACACACTCGGCCACGTCTACGATGCCCTAGGAACACCGCTGGATGACACATCACTCACTGTTAAAAATCGAAAATCTGTCACCGATGCTATGGGTACCAAAAGCTATCGTGGCACTGAAAAAATGGAGTTGCTCGAAACTGGACTAAAAGTAATTGACTTCTTAACTCCGTTTGTAAAAGGTCGCAAAATCGGTGTCGTTGGTGGCGCCGGTGTGGGCAAGACCGTCCTCACTATGGAAATGATCCATAACGTCACCCAAGGTAGCAAGGGCGCCGTTTCAGTCTACTCTGGTGTGGGTGAGCGCATACGTGAGGGTAACGAGCTCTATGAAACGCTGAAAGAAACCGGTGTGCTCAAAAACACAGTAATGTTCTTCGGCCAGATGGACTCTACGCCAACGATGCGCTCAATGGTTGCTCCGGCTGCCGCCACCGCCGCCGAATATTTCCGCGATGAAGAAGGTAAAGACGTGCTCTTTTTTGTCGACAACATCTACCGCCATATCCAGGCTCTGACGGAGCTTTCAACTAACCTTGGCCTAACCCCGTCCGAGGGTGGTTATTCGCCGGAGGTCTTTGCTAACTTACGTCGGCTCCAAAATCGCTTGAGCTCATCCGAACATGGCACGATTACTTCTGTACAGGCTGTCTTTATTCCGGCTGACGACTTGACCGATCCAGCAGTGCAATCAATCTCGCAGCAGCTCGACTCGGTGCTAGTTCTTTCCCGTGACATCGCCGCACAAGGTATCCGCCCCGCTGTCGATTTACTAAAAACCACCAGCTCACTTTTAACCCCCAAAATCGTTGGTGAGCGCCATTACAAACTGGCCGATCGCGTGATGAGCATTATGCAAAAATACGATTCTCTGAAAAATATCATTGCCATCGTGGGCGAAAACGAACTCTCCCCCGCCGATCGGGCCGACTACCAAAACGCTCAAAAATTAATCACCTTCTTCTCTCAAGATTTCTTCGTATCAGAGCACCTCACGGGTAGAAAGGGTGAATATTACAGCCTGGAACAAACCCTGTCAGGTGTCGAAGCAATCCTAGCGGGTAAATCCGAAGGTGCCCAAAAGCCGCCTCCAAAGGCCGAGAACGAAACTAAGCCAGCAGCTACTGCTACCAGCACCGAGAAAGCCGACAACAAAAAATGAAGCACAAGGATGATAACGAAGACTTGTCGGTAATCGCTCGTGGGCCATTCGATATCTACTACGAAGGCGCCGCCAAAGCCGTCTCGGCCAGTAATGCCGTCGGTCAGTTCGACATCTTGCCAGGCCACGCAGATTTTTTCTCAGTGCTAGACCCAGGCGAGATAACTGTCACGACTAGCAACAAGCCAGTCACTTTCAACGCCAATAACGGTATCATTACCGTCCGCGACAACGAAGTGATGCTCTTCATAAATATATAAATCCTCTAGGTGCTAACTGGTTAGTGCCGCTACTGCTCGACTATGTAGTCGATGTCATAACCACCATGCGTCAACGTTCCACTAACACCGACGCTAAAGCCGCTAGCACTCACGCTACTAATGTAAAAAGTCGTACCAGCCGGTACCCCCGAACCTACATTTACAGGACTAATAACCACATGCGGGATGTTGCCATAAGAGTTTCTGAAATAAAGAGTAGCAATTGTCCCGCTACAGCCACCAGCCCCGACGGGCACGAAAATAGTTCCTGAAGCATCATTGCCGCTATTCGTCACCCCGCCGCAGGTTCCACCACTGACACCAGGTGCCGAACCACTGGTAACTACGTGTCCACCAATGGTAAAGGTGCCGTCTACCGCCAAGTTTAGAGCGTTCACATTATTAACCGAAATCGTACCGCCAACCGCCAAATTGCCTGTAACCTCGACACTAGCCGCCGTCAACATTTGGGAGATCGTCACTGTTCCCTGCATCTGGGTAGCCCCAGCCACGGCTAGATTTTGGCGTAAGTTCAGACTCGATAAAGTTCCGTCGCCGTTAACATTCAATTGCGATAATGAGGTATTTCCCGCCTGCAAGTTGTTGAAACTAGCAGAAGTAGCACTAAATTTATTATTCAAAGTCAGCTGGCCGGAGATGCTTGCGCTCCCAGCCACGGCTACGTTACCGTTAAACTGGGCGTTGGGATTTACCGTCAATGTGATTCCCTTGTCGTTGACAGGCGTATTGTTGACGCCGAGTTTGGCTAGTGCGCTAGCGCTAATCGCTACCGGGCTGTCATCCACTTTCTGCTTGATACTTGACTGCCTTACTAGCACGAAGCCGATCACCCCGCCATTCACTAGCAGTATCAGAATGACTACAATCAGAGCTAGGAAAGTTGCTTTATGGCTAGGCCTATAGCTACCGCGACGTTTGAGTTTAGGTAGTTTAGAATCTTTTTTATTATCGCTTTTAGTGGGTTCCGGTTTTTTTTCGGTCTCGCCTTGCGGTTTTAATTCTTCCGGCGCTGGCGGTTGTTTTGAATTATTGGTTTCGGCCATTTTTATTATTTTTCAAAATCTTAATTAAGATTATACCGCTTTAGCTTACTAACCTCCAGTAAGTTGCAAAAGCGGGCCGCTTCCACAAGAATATAGCTAATGAGGGCGAGAAATTGGTAATGGTCAACTGGTCTAGCCTAATTAGAAGTTGTGCGCTGGCGGTTGCTGGGCTGTTTTTATTCAGCCTGCTCGCGACCGGAGCTGCTTACATAATTATTGACAGTTCTGGAAGCGCTAGCGCCTACTCTAATTACGATAATATGTGCTTTGACTTTCGAGCAACCGCCGGCTACGTGACTGACCCGGCTGGCTGCACCTACTCGGTTGGCGATGCCTACCCACAAAATAGAGGCGGGGCGACTTTCGGCTGGACCGGCACTGCACCGTCTAGTGCTAACCTATCGACCAGTGTCGATTCGCGTCTGGCCGGTATCAACTTCGTAAACGCGGGTAGCTCAGCAACTTTTGAGGTCAATTTGCCGGCACCAGGAACCTACTACGTCGGCGTTGCAATGGGTAGTGCTACTAGCGCTGAGGGCAACCAATTCGTTTCCATAAATGATAACGGTGCCTATTCTATGTCTTCATCATCCGGATCGACCGCTGGTAGCTTTTACGACCTAACAGGCCATGAATATACCGCCAGCAACTTCTTCACGAACGAAGCGCTAGTACCGCTCAGATTCTCGTCGACAACTTTTAAGCTCACTATTGGCGGCAACGGCATGGCCAACACACTAGCCAACCTGACTATAGCGCGTGATTTGAACAGTGGTATGGATTCGGCTAACTATTCCCTCATCGAATCTGACTTAGGCGGCGGCGGATTGCTGAACTCTAGCTCGGCCAATTATCAATCAGCCTTATCAACCGGTGACGGTGCCATTGGTAACTCTAGCTCAGGTAACTTTCAAATAAACGCCGGCTCCCAGACCACCCAGGACCCCAGACTGGCCGTCAGTATCAATAATACTAATGCTGCGTTCGGGCTGTTCGGACCAGCGACAACCGCTACGGCTACCTCCAGCTTTAGCGTCATTGACTACACGAGCTACGGTTACGCCGTCCAAATCGGTGGCAATCCACCGAGCTATCAAGGCCACACCTTGCCCGGAATGGCAACTACAGCTGCACCTACGCCAGGCACCGAACAATTTGGCATAAATCTAGTCGCCAACACATCACCAACTAATTTCGGTGCTAATCCAGCCTACGGCCCTAACGGGGTCGGCTCAGCGAGCGCTAATTACGGCACGCCCAACAAATTCCGTTACGTTAGCGGCGAAACTATCGCGACGGCACCGAAAAGTTCTGGTGAAACTACCTACACTATCAGCTATATTGCTGACGTTTCCAGCCTAACTCCGGGCGGCCAATACACAGGTGGCCAATATATAATCTGCACTGCTACTTACTAATTTGCGTTGCTATCCTGATTTCTGATTTAAAGGCTAGTTTTACCCATTAATAAAGATTTGCTAGAAAAGTGTTGACATTGTCAAAACGCTTGTGCTACACTCCTGTTGAAGCTGTAAAAATAAACAGTAAAAACTAAAAATAAAAAATGAAAAGAGTAAATATAAAAAGACTTACTAGCCTGTTGGGCGCATTGTTATTAATAGTTGGCGTGGCGGTTGAGGCAATGCCTCCCCTTACTGCACATGCGCTGGCTTCAGAATTCGCTGGTCACAGAAGCCTTACGCTCATAGCCGACGCTGTCGGCGGTTCAGCACCAGGTAGCGGCACGGCTGGAAACGCTAACTACATAGTTAAACATGCCTTTACTTTTACTATTGGTGACACTTACTCGCTAGGTTCAATTAGCTTCCAGTACTGCACCACAGCCGAGCCGGTTGCCGGTGGGACCGGCTGTATCGAGCCAACGGGCTTAGACCTATCACAGCTGACATCCATCTCTACCCTGTCACAGTC
>JARIHJ010000046.1 GCA_029288335.1 Candidatus Saccharimonadota bacterium | reverse complement strand
AGATGTGTATAAGAGACAGACGCTCACCAATATCAAGGTGGATAGGTGGTAGCTCACCGCTCCGCTCTGTTTCAGCTTCCTTTGGTTCAGTCTGTGGCGGACGCTTAGTTTTAGGGGTTTCTCTTGTCAATGAGACCGGCTCCGCCTTTGGTCCGGCTTTTGGCTCTTCGGGTGTCGACTTTGGACATGGCATTGGACGACGCGCCGGTTCGGCTGGTTTAGTACCAAGTTTTGGCCCATCAGTAGTAGCTTTACTAACGGCCATTTTGCCTAGCCGGCCGTTCTTGCTAGCCAAGAAGTTATCGTATTCTTCACGGCTAAAGAGGCCTTCGTCTTTAATCAAGTTGCGGCGCTGCTGGTCGCGCTTGTCGTAGATGGCTTGGGCCCTATCTTCAGCTTCCTGGGCACCCACGCCCTCTTGCATAAATTTAGCCGTCAACTCGGTGACTTTTACGCCATCGCTTTCCAGCAAATCCATAATTAGTTTGGCCTGACACAATTCCAGGCCTTCTTGTTCTTGCAGTCCTAATAGCTCATCAAGATACTGATCAGCCTTGGCGTTGCGCTCGCCTTCAGTCCGGCCATAGCGGCGGCTAGTACGGATTTCGGCCAATTTGCCGGCGGTCTCTGGGAGTTTTTCACCGGTTTCAGGGTCAATCCACTCAATAGCGTGTTGGTGGTGAGCGCTAGCAGCCTCGGAAACACCGTGATAGTGCTGGCTCGATTCAGTATCGGCGCTTTCGTGAGTAACCGTCGAGTGAGCCACTGAGTTAGCGCTAATTGGCGCACCGGCCGAGCCCCAAATTTCAAATTCGGCTTTATCATTCAAGGCCTGCACGGCTGGCGAGCAAGCGCGAGCTTCTAAAGCCCTAGTCTGTTCTAGCTTTTGTAAGTCTTCGGCGCTGCGGCGCTCCATTTCTGCAAGTTTTCCCATTAGAATTCTCCCAAAATCCTTATTTCACGTTATAGTTTAGCACATTATTTGCTTGAAAGCAATAGCATTATCTAATTAGTAGCGCTGTTCTCGCTAGCCTCTTCGAGCATTTGCCTCAGTTGGTGCTCGACACCAGGGTGCCAGTGAGCTAATCCAGGGTGACTCAGGCCGATGTTGCCCGGACTGATGACGTAAGTACTGGGGCCCGAACCGTTCAGGTCGATGATGTGCGAGCCGTGCTGCTGGTAAAGCTGCTGGTAAATGTCGAAGGCCTGCTTGCCTGAAATGTGGTAATTATGCGACTTGGCGTAGTTTTCAATCACGCTGATTTCGCCGTCGCCAGGCTTGACGTTAATTTCCTGGCCGGTGAGGCCGTGAACGGGCGGATGCTTTGGCGTTGATGGGTTATTAGGAGTGTGATAGTGCCAGCCGCCAACCCTGTGGTCCATATCGCCATTGCTACCGTTAGGACCACCGTGATGAACTGGTGCAGTGTGGCCGCCGCCATTAAACATTCCGTCAATAGCGTGCCCCGCCAAATTGCCGAGCGTACCCGACACCGCACCAATACCAGTGGCTATTGCCAGCCGGGCGCGATTACGGTTAACCTCTTTTCTGGTGGCCTCGGAGTAGACATTGGTAATGTTACCGTAATTACCGGCTTCATGGGACTGATGGATAGCTTGCTTGGCATCAGCTAAGCGCCGCTCGGCCTGCTTACCAGCCATCGTGGCATCTTCGGCGTTCTTACTAATTCGGCCGCTGGCTAGGCCACGGGTATAGCCCTTGGCAATCGCGAAACCAGCTGCAGCGCCAAGGCCTGCGCCGGCCGATATTGGCGCAGCAATAGCGATTGCACCACCAAGAATAAACCCTGGAATTGCCACAACCGATCCCTTAGCAAGATTGCCTTTCCAGTTGCCTATGAGGTTCTGCTTACTAAAGAACTTACCGCTGCCGCCCTGGCGCACCCACCAGTCGTAGAATTTCTGGGTTAACTCAGCACGCCTACCCTCGCCTTTCGGCCTAGCGTAGTCCTGGCGTGTAGCATCAATCATATTAGCGATGTAGCCGGCTTCGGTCTCATCATCTAGCTTAGAGTGCCGTAGGAAAACTGCGTCACTAAAACCGGCTTCCGTCATAGCCGCTTTGCTTTTACGCTTTTGCTTAAGCCTAAGCGATTCAAATTTCATCCGGGCTTCCTCGACATTTTTGTCCGTAGCCCGTCCTTCAGTCGAGTGGTTTAGAACCTTCTTGCCGTTACGATCGAGCACATCACGAGTCTTTTTATTGTGATTCTCATCTTCATAACTTTCCTGCAAATATTTTGGCCCGCGGCTTTTAGTCTGGAAGCCGCCAACAACGGTGCGCTCGCGGCGAGCCGCTAGCTCGATGTAATCTCGTTCGGCCCAGGCCAGCTCAGCCAGTTTGTCAATCTCTTCCCTGCTACCACCGCCACGGTAGGCATCAATCTGGCGTTGGCGTTCTCTGAGAGCTCTTTCCTGGGCTCGGCGCGCTTGCTCGGCTGGGTCAACTGGTTTGGGCTGGTCATCAGATTTAGTTCTGCCACCTGGTGTTGGCTTGCCCGCTTTAGTCTTTTTGACTGGATCACCTGGCGTGCTCGACTTATCTGATTTATCAGTTTTGGGCTCAGGGCTCGGCGCTTTAGAACGCAGGCCAGCACTTAGAAGCCTGTATTCAGTCATCGTAAAGGCGCCCTTGTCTTTAATCAACTGGCGACGCTCCAGGTCAGTGAGAGAATGCTTGCCGTCCTGCTCTTCTTCGCGCAAATCCATAGCCAGCTTGGCTTGAGATAGCGCCAGGCCGTCATCTTTCATCAAATTCAGGACGTCTTTGGCGTATTTGCCAGCTGCCTCGCCACCACCATCGGCTTCCATCGTCTGTAATCTATTAACGATATTCACGCCAGCACCTAAATTAAGGCCTTCAATGCCACCAGTTGGGCTGTTTTTAACGGAGCGCCACATTTCCCTCTCGAGGTTTATGCGCAGTCGCTCATAATCTGAGTCGCCGTCGGGGCGAACTTCCGGAACAACAGTAGCTGGAGGGTTTTTGAGAAATTCTGACATTTCAATTAAATACTAGCATATTCGTGCTTATTAGTCAATGCTATGTCATTCTATAACCTGCTAAACTGCTAGTAATGAAAGTTTTGGGAATTGAAACCAGCTGTGACGAGACAGCGGCGGCTGTAGTGGAGCTCGGCAATGCTAACGGTGGTGCCCGACTTCGGAGTAATATCGTCGCGAGCTCAATGGACTTGCACAAGCAATATGGCGGCGTAGTGCCGGAAATCGCCGCGCGCAGCCACATCGAGGCAATCACCCCTATTATTAAGCAAGCGCTCGCTGCTGCCAACTGCGATTGGCCAGACATAGACGCTATCGCGGTAACCTACGGCGCTGGGTTGGGTGGCTCGCTATTGATTGGGGTGCTGACGGCTAGAACGCTAGCAATCATCAAAGACAAGCCGCTTTACGCCTGTAATCACGTAGAGGGCCACGTTTACGCCAATTTCATCACCTCTACAACGCTACCCGACTACTCAATGCCGCCCCGGCAGCCAAAATTCCCAATGCTGGCACTCATTGTCAGCGGCGGCCACACCCAATTAACACTATTCCGCAACCACTTCGACTACGAGCTGCTGGGCCGCACGCAGGACGATGCCATCGGCGAAGCCTTCGATAAAGTTGCCAAAATTATCGGCCTGCCCTACCCCGGCGGCCCCTCTGTAGAAAAGGGAGGCCGGGCCGGTGACAGCCGCAGGTTCAAACTACCAAAGGCCAAAATGCCTGGCTACGATTTCAGTTTCTCCGGTCTAAAAACTGCTGTTCTGAGGCTAGCGCAAGCTGAAATTGGCAAGGATTTCAGCTTCCCTTCCCACGAGATTCCATCTCTGCTAAGCGACCAGCAGCGAATAGACATCGCCGCCAGTTTTACGCGGGTAGCTATAGAGACGGTCGTGGATAAAACCAGCCGAGCCTACGAAGAGTATCAGCCGAAAGCTGTCGTTATCGCCGGTGGTGTTGCCGCTAGCCAGGAACTGCGCCGCAAGCTATCTGAAGCGCTACCAATTGCTATCGAATATCCCAACTTCAAACTCTGTACCGATAATGGCGCGATGATTGCTACGCTCGGTGCCTACAAAGCAATGCTCGGGCAGCCACCAGCTGACCCCTATTCGCTAGAAATCCAGCCTAATCTGAGTATGTAATCTAAATTACTGGGATTTATGAGATAACTGTGTTATGCTTATGCTTGAAAACAAAAAGTTGAATCAAAAGCAGTCATAAGAAATGAAGGTTTTCAGGTGAAAACTTTGGTTTTTTGTGGCTATTTTTCATATGAAATTACAGCCATTTCTGAATTCGTTACAGAGGTGATATGATGTTAGCCATATGGAATTGCCAAAAACTTACACGCCCCAAGATTATGAGAGTGATATTTACGCTCTCTGGGAGAAAAGCGGGGCGTTCGAGCCGAAGGGCAAGGGCAATAGCTTCTCTGTGGTAGTACCGCCGCCTAATGCTAACGCCAGCATCCACATCGGTACAGCCCTAACCCTAGCTTTGCAAGATATTGCTATCCGTTACCACCGGCTGAGGGGTGATAAAGCCCTGTTCTTGCCCGGGGCGGATCACGCCGGCTTCGAAACCCAAGCTGTCTTCGAGAAGCGCCTAGCGAAAGAAGGTAAAAGTCGCTTCGATTTCACCAGGGAGGAGCTGTACCAGCAAATCTGGGACTTCGTGGCAGAGAACCGCGCTAACTTCGAGAAGCAATTCCGCCAGCTCGGTGCTAGTGTCGACTGGAGCCACTTCACCTTTACGCTGGATGACAAAATCGTCAAAAGAGCCTATCAAACTTTCAAGAAAATGTGGGATGAAGGCCTGATTTACAGGGGTGAGCGCCTAGTTAATTTCTGCACTTTTCACGGCACAGCTTTTGCCGACATCGAGGTCGAATACCAGGAAGAGCAGGGCAAGTTGTGGTATATCAACTACCCTCTAACCGACGGTAGTGGCGCCATCACCATCGCAACGACGCGGCCGGAAACGATGCTCGGTGACACCGCCGTGGCGGTTCATCCGGATGACACTCGTTATGAGAATTTCATCGGTAAAACCGTCAAGTTGCCGCTGACAAATCGCGAAATCCCGGTGCTCGCTGACGATTTTGTCGATGTCAAATTCGGCACGGGGGCCGTCAAGATTACGCCAGCGCATGATCCGAATGATTTCGAGGTAGCTCGGCGACACGACCTGCCGTTCATCCAGATTATCAACCATGAGGGTAGAATCACCGGCGAGGCGCCCGAGGAATTCCGCAATCTGACCGTTGGCCAGGCAAGAGAAGCGGTTCTCAGGGCGCTAAAAGAGGCCGGCAACATCGACAAAGAGAAGTACATCAGCCACAGCGTCGGCCATTGCTACAAATGCGGCACCGTCATCGAGCCCCTAATAATGAACCAGTGGTTCGTCGATATGCAGCCGCTAGCGAAACCAGCCATCAAGGCGCTAAAAGAGGGCAAAATCAAATTTTATCCCAAAGCAAAGTGCGACCAGCTGATTGCCTACCTCGAGAATTTGCGGGATTGGAACATTTCCCGCCAAATTGCCTGGGGTATTCCGATTCCGGCTTTCCAAAATGTCGACCAGCAGGACGATTGGATTTTTGACGAGCGCGTAACAGAGGAAATTATCGAAGTAAACGGCAAAACTTACCGCCGCGACCCGGACGTCTTTGATACCTGGTTTTCTAGTTCCAGCTGGCCTTACGCCACGCTCGATTACCCCGACAGCGACGATTTCAAGCAATTTTACCCCTTGAGTCTAATGGAAACCGGCGGGGAAATCCTCTACCCGTGGGTCTCTAGGATGCTAATGCTCGGGCTCTACATAACAGGGGAGATCCCGTTCAAGGAAGTCTACATTCACGGCTACGTGATGGCCGAGGACGGCAGCAAAATGAGCAAGAGTAAGGGCAACGTCGTGTCCGCACCCGAAATCATCGAAAAGTACGGCGCCGACGCGCTCCGACTGGGAATAATCGCTGGGCGTGCGCCAGCAGTGAACCGCGGTTACGACAAGAGAAAAGTCGAGGATGGCCGCAACTTCTGTAATAAGCTGTGGAACATCGCTAGATACATTGAAAGCCAAACAAAAAGCGAACAGAAGGGCAAAACTGACCCAATTTCTAGCGCCGACCACTGGCTGCTAGCCAAATTAGCGACCGCCGGGCAGGGAATCACCAAAGATCTCGATAGCTACCGCTTCTCTGAGGCCTACGACAAGCTGTACCACTTCGTCTGGGATGAATTAGCAGACTGGTATATCGAGGCCAGCAAAACCAGCTCCAATCCCGGCCTGTTGGCTAGTGTATTAGAGGCGACGCTAACGCTGACTCACCCCTTCGCGCCCTTCGTAACAGAGACGATTTGGCAAACCTTTCCCGAAGACAATAACGATGACAATAGCCTGCTAGCCACCAGTAAATGGCCTAAAATTGCTAAAGCCGACCAGAATAAAGCCGCTGAGTTTGAGGCCATCAAAGCTATTGTCAGCGAATGCCGCGACATTATCGCGAGCATAGGCGCCAACAAACCGACGCTTTATTACACCGAGTCCGATTTACTGGCCAACAACGCTAAGCTGATCACCAAATTAGCCGGCCTAGCCGCCGTTAGTCAGGTTCGCGACGGTGAAGGTTTAAGGCTAACCCAAACCATCGAAAACTGCTGGCTCGACGTCGATGCCAATGCCTACAAAAAGCAGCTCGAAGCCAAGCTGGCCGAGCAGGACAGTATCATCGAAAAACTGGAGGCTCGCTTGAGCAATCCTAGCTATGTCAAAAACGCCCCACACGCCGTCGTCGAGCAAACCAAACAGCAATTAGAAGAAGCCAAAGCTCAGCAGGCTAAACTTGCCGCCGAACACGACCGATTTAATCATTAGCTTTAGATTGGCTCTAGGGCCGCTCTGACGCGGGCAGCGGATTCTTCGGCATGATAATCGTCAAACCACATTACGCGCCAGCCTAGACGCTCTGCAGCCGTCAGGTTGACCCTCGAATCGTCAATGAACAATATCTCGCTTGGGCTAACGCCGGCCTGGGCCTCCGCCAGCTCATAAATCTTCGCCTCCGGCTTGATAGCGCCCACCACGGAGCTATCAATCACGGCATCATAAGCTACATCCGGCACTAATTTACGATGGCGCAAAGCATCCAAAACACCAGGCATTACGTTAGTCAGGAGACCAATCTTGTAATTACCCGCCACCCAGGCAAGCAATTCATTCATCCCTTCGACCGGCTCCACCACGCCGAAGTAATAACTGGCCCAGTCGAGGCTGGTGAGTCCGAGCTTTATAGCGAAAGCCTGATTGAATTCCTCGACCGACAGGTCGCCGCGGCAAGCATCGTCGTTGTAATGCCAAAAGGCGCTCTCGACCTTATCAAGAGGCTGGCCGGTGTCGTGGGCTAGCTTGGTGAAGGCTTTTTGGAAGAAGTGGACCAGGCAGCCGTTAACGTCGAAGTAGACAAAGCTGATGCCGCTCGCCGAACGTTTCTTGTCGCTCGTAACAGGGACGGCGCCGATCAGTTCGTCCAGGCTAACACCGATCGAGTTCGCAATGTTAGAAATTGTGAAAATTGACGGCGACTTGATGGCGCCACGCTCGATCTTGGCCAGTGTGGAGTAAGCCAGCCCGGCTTTATCGCACAGCTGCTGCTGTGTTAAACCCGCCGCACGCCTCGCACTCTGAATTTTCTTCGCTAGCGCCAACTCATCGCTAGTGGACTCGCTCCCACTCATATTAGCCTAATAATACTAGAAGAATAGCGTAGATACTAGCCAAACTAGCCGCAAATTACTAGGAAATTACTTAAAACCTACTTAAAACCGATAATGAATTTGAGCAACGTTCCGACTACGAGAAAAATGATTACCCCAACCACGCCGCCGATTATCAGGCTTGTACTTTGATGGTTAGTCTCTTTCATTGACTTGCTCCAGACGAATGTACCGCCGCCTAACCCAAGCAAAAATCCGATTAACCAGGGTCCCATAGCTAGAATTCTAGTTCATCGCGAGCAGTTTGGCCAGCGCCGCGAGCTTGGCGTGATCTGGCTCGGCAGACTGGTCGGGCGTATGGAAAAACTCCTCGTGATCATCGAAGGGAAAGACCTTCAAATGGGCGTGGGCCACGTCCAGCCCTTCGATGTGCATACCGATTCTGGCTTTGTCCGGGAAAACTTCACGCAGCTTGTGGGCGACTTTTCTAGCGGTCGCCATTAGGGCTTGGTAGTCGGCCGGCTCGAGATCCCAGACGAATTCGATTTGCTTTTTCGAGATTACTAGCGTGTGGCCTTCGGTAATCGGGTGAATATCCAAGAATGCTAGCGTTTTGTCGTCTTCGTAAATTTTGTAGGAAGGGATTTCGCCCTTGATAATTTTCGTAAAAATCGAATCTTCCATAGAGGCAAATTATACAGCAACCTTAAGCTTTAAAGATGTTAGGCTAGTAGTAGTGAAAAAATGGGTGATCGGACTGCTACTAGTCAGCACAGTGCTGATTTTCACTCGCTTGGAGCTGCTGGCACTGATCGGATTTCTGCTGGCCATCGCCATACTGCCGCGCCGACGCGATTGGCCGCGGCGACTGGTCTGGGCTTATTTGATATTTTTCGCGCTGGTCTGTGCATTATACGAGCTGGCATGGCTCGCTAAAATTGCAGTGCCGGCAACGGCTGTAGTAATTGGCCTGGGCCTCGTGAGCTGGATTTACGTTATTTGTTACAAAACGGGCTCATCGGTGGCAAAAACGCCTATTAACCCCTGGTGGGGTATCGCTGTCGGCCTGCTGGTCTGCTTATACGTCTTTGTGCCGATACTGAAAAATCCGTCTTATGCAACAGCGGTGCGGTATGCAGCCAAAACCGGTGACGACATCAATCATATCAGTTTCATCGAAGCCGACCGCCAGGTCAAAGGCTACGTCTACGATAACACCGCGCGGAACAGGCAACTCCTCATCCCCAGCTCCATCGGTTACCCGCAGGGCTGGCACATTAACGGCGCGCTGCTCGAGTCGTTATTCTTGAAGTTAATTGGTAAAGACGATTTGGGCAACCGCGCGCTCAGCTATCTGCTCTATAAAACCTTCTGGGTGTTTCTGGCGACATTCCTCGGCTATGAGCTTATGGGTGAAGTCGCGGCCGCTTTCTTCCCCAAACAGGGTAAACTGCCGGCCTGGGCGGCTGCCGCGAGTACGCTAGTGATATCCGTTGGGCTAGTCGTGGCGGCTGACGGCTACGGTTTCGCTGACTTTATCGGTGCAATCGCGTTGGTAACTGCCAGCTTAACGCTAGCTTGCCAGCTAATTAGATACGGGGAGACTAGGCGCAGTTCGCGCTACATTTTGGCTCTAGCCGCCCTGACTTTTGCTGCTACTTCAGTATGGGTATTACCTGGAGCTACGCTAGGGTTATTTACATTAATAATGCTGGCTTATCTGTATCGTCACGGGTTAACACGGCTTAAGCCGTGGGAATGGGCTCTCTTTCTAGGGGCCATGGTTCTCTGTATTATTCAAATCTTGCTAACCCGGCAATTCTCGCAAACAAAAGACGGCAGTATCATGGCCACGTTTAATCTGGCCGGCGCGGTACCGACTATTAGCACGATTAGCGTGGCAATTTTAGTGATTGTCTGTGTGGCGCTGGCCGCTTGGCTCAAGCCAAAGTTATGGAAGTGGCTCGTGGCGATAATTGTCGCCTCGGCGCTAGAATTTTTTGCGCTAGCCATTTATCAAAGGCTGGCCGTCGGCGACCCTCTGTATTACGCCATAAAATTAGCCATCCTATCGGCCTTTGTGTTAGGGTTGATACTACTAGCTACCGTAGCGGCCGGGTTCAAACTTGGTGGAGTTAGACGAGCTTATTACTACAGGGCCGCTCTGTTCATTATCATAATTGTAGCTATCCCGCTAGCGCTTAGACTAAATACACAAGAGATTGCTTATCCGCTAGGTAACAGCGCGCCAATTGGCCCAACCACTGCCTCTAGGTTGTTGGCCACCAACCCTAGCGTCAGCCCAAATAAGATATTTACAGGGGCTAATTCGAACGAAACCTACCTGGCGACAAAATTCTGGTCAGAGGTGCGCCCCTATAACAGTCCAGCCACTGAAAAGTTGCTAAATTCACTTTAGTAGCTAGTTTTAGCCAGTCAACATTTTGCAAACTCTGCTAAGATTAGGCTAATGAGGAAAATTTTTGCCGGTGTGCTAGTCGCCATTTCCCTTATGTTAGTTGTAGGCAACGCTGGAGCCGCTAGCTTGCAGCCGACTGGATCGCTCGGCGGTGGCAACACTAGCCCGGTTGGCGCACCCGGCGTCGACTTACAACCAGCCAGTAGCGTAGGGCAGGGCAGCACCAGCGACAACTTAAATTCCGCCAGTGTAGCGAACCTGCTGGGCGCCAACCCCAACGCGACGTTAGGCAATAGCACCTTTAGCAACCAGGAAATTATGGGTGAAGCCGACCCGAACTCGCCAGCACATAGCTCAACTAACTGGCCGGAAATAGGCTTTTTTATAGCGTTAGGGCTGGCAATAATTATTGCCGGTTATTGGGCGTTTCGGCGCTTTTGGCCAGCTCAAATCAAAGCCCGATTACTTCAAAAATAACTGTTTTTACCTGTCTCTTATACACATC
>JARIHJ010000034.1 GCA_029288335.1 Candidatus Saccharimonadota bacterium | reverse complement strand
ACCAGGTACTGGTCATCTTGCTTTTTACCAGCCGCTCTTTCCCGAGCCTTGCCAGCTGCCATCTTAGCGCCAGCTTCGGCCTTTTGAGCCACGCTGCGACCAACGTCTTTAAATTTAGAAAGCATATGCGTTAATTCTACCATACGCGCACCTCAGTAACGGCTGCTTGAGCTATTATCCTTGAACATAAATACGATCTTGAAAGGCTAGTTACTGTAGAACGGCTTTGATGCGGCGGATACCGGCCGAGCTGGATTCTTCTTTGGTAATTTTGAATATTTTGCCACCTTCGGCGAGCTGGCCGGTGTGGTCGACGTGGGGGCCGCCGCAGATTTCGAGGCTGACGATATGGTCGTCTGGACCCATTTGGTAGACTTTGACGGTGTCGCCGTAGCGTTCACCAAACGGACCGATTGCGCCCATATCGAGCGCTTGCTGCGTCGGATATTCGGTGAATTTAACCGGCAAGTCTTCCTTTATCCAGTCATTGACGAGATCTTCAGCCTGCTTGATTTCTTCCGGCGTCATTTTACGCTTTAAGTTGAAGTCAAATCTTAGTCTTTCTTCGGTAATGTTGCTGCCGTGCTGGCGCAGCTCATTGCCATAAATTTGCCTAAGCGCCGATTGCAACAGATGCGTCGCCGTGTGATATTTTTTGTGCATCTCCGTTTGGCCGCCCAGTCCACCTTTGAATACGCCTTTGGTGGCCGTTTGCGACCTGATACGCTGCTCCATCATTTCTGTATCAAAGCTTTCTTTCCAGTCTGCTGTAATAGTTATTGCTTGCTTAAACGCTTCCTCGACACTCAACTCTGGCGGAAAACCATATGTGTCGTACAAAATAAATATATCTTTCCCAGTTAGTATATTTGATACACCATTTGCAGACATTTCGTAGCCGGAAATTGGAACCCCTTCTTTCGTTAGCCCGAGCTTTTCGTAATATTTGCCTTCTTTTTGCGGTAAATACCTGTTTTGCCTACTCATCTCAACTAAAATTTTGAGCCCCTTCCGCAGCGTCTGACGGAAGACTTTTTCTTCTTTTGCTAGTACCGCGATAACTTCATTACGCTTTTCCGCCACTTCCGGGAAATCTTCGTGGTACAAATCGGCAATTACCGGGACCACTTGCTCAAGGAAATTTTGTTCTACACCCAGATCAAACGCGAACCGAATAGCTCGGCGCACCAGCCGGCGCATCACATAGCCTTGAGTTTTATTACTAGGTACCACGCCATCAACCGCCAAAAAGGTGGCGGCACGGAGGTGATCGACTATCACACGCATTGATTCAGTGTGACTTTCGTATTTTTTGCCGGAAAGTTTTTCGAGTTCTTCGACAATCGGCCATAAAAGACTTATTTTGAAAACGTCGGGGTTATCGATTGCCGCCATGGCGATGCGCTCCAGGCCGCCGCCAAAGTCAATATTGTTTTTCGGCAAAGGCTCGAAGCCATTTTTACCATGTTTATACTGCATGAGAACGTTATTGCCGATTTCTACGAACTGGCCACAGTCGCAGTTTGGGTGGCAGTTGGGGCCGTAAGCGGTGTCATGCGAAACGCCGTCGAATTTATAAAATACTTCGGTGGATGGTCCACCTGGTTCACCGATAGGCATATCCTCAATTTTGCCATTGCGACACCACCAGTTGGGCTTACCGGCATAGAAAAAGATGCGTTCGCCTGAGCGTATGCCGCGCTCGGCCGCCTGCTGTTCAGTTCCCAAATCGGCTTGCTCGGCTTTGATATTTTTAGAGGCAAATAATTTTTCCCAAATACCGGCGCTTTCGCTGTCCTTCGGAATATTCCTGGCTTCATCACCCAAAAAGCAGGTCACATACAGTTTATTCGGGTCGAGCCCGACTACCTTTGTATAAAATTCAAAAATCCATGGCAGCTGTTCGTCTTTAAAATAATCGCCGAGCGACCAGTTGCCCAGCATTTCAAAGAAAGTATCGTGGCGGTTATCTCCGACCTCTTCTATATCTTGCGCCCGCAAGCAGGTCTGGCTATCCACTAGCCGCTTGCCGTCCGGATGTTCCTCGCCCAGTAAATACGGCAGCAGTGGCTGCATACCGCTACCAGTAAACAGTGTGGTCGGGTCATTGTCCGGCACTAATCGGGCCCGCGGAATGACTTTGTGCCCGCGTGCCTCGAAAAATTCCAGATATTTCTGCCGAATTTTTTGCGCATCCATCGCACACAGTATAACAGAGGTAATTTAGATACTAAACTCTCACTCTTGTAACTTGGCTTTAATTATGATGTACTATGAGCATGGTTTACTTGACGGAGACAGCTTCGGTTAGAGGCGATATAGCCTTCGATATCCTTGGACCAGAGTCCGAGCAATGGGCTTTTCATCAAGCGCTTGCAAGTCTTGCATTTGAGGCTTATGGCCAAGAGGTAATAGCCGAGGAAGAGTTGAGTGATGTGATTCTTTGGTCAAATTGCGATTTTATCCCTAGCGACATTCAAAATGTCGTCGGCCGCTTATTCCAGAAAGCTGAGACGTTCCGTGAAGGACGAATTAATAAACTAAAGCGTGCGGTAGAGCTCGGCCACATTACTGTACCGCAGATGTTTGAAGAATATGGCGTATTGGAGCATTTCTTTAGCGCCTCCCTAGATAGTTATTATTCCGTAGATTTATCTGCACCCGGCGCCCTGGTACTGACAAAGGAAGGCTACGCAGCCACCCTCGATAATTGGGGAAGGGCGCACGCACACCTAGTTGATGATTTGACAAATTGGACGCTATCTCCAGAGGCTGAGGCAGTGCGGCCAACCCATGTGGCTCGCCAATTTATGCTTGAGCCAGCTACAGAAGACAAGCCACGGCGCGTGCTGGCTGACACCGAGCACTATACATACGGTGTGATGAAAAATCGCAAATTTATACCGCTAATTACCGACCTAGGCGAAGAGAAGGTCACGCCCGCCCTTCCTCTAATGTAGACCCACATCGGGCCTAACTCTTCAAATTTTATTCGCCAGGGCCGTAGGTAATATTGGAAGTGGGCATGTTGGCCGGGTGAGGCCTATCGCCGCCGGAGCGTCTGGTTTGGGGCATTACCGGCGGGCGATTCTGCCTGCGACGGCGCAAAAAAGTAATGAGGAACGCCCCCGCTAAGGTAGCGCCTGCCACTCCGGTACCAATTTCATCTGCAATATGCGTCACAAGGTTATTTCTTGCCAGGTCGGCTGCCTCAGCACCATCCTTGTTCTCAGAATTAAAAGCGCTTACATCCGGGTATGTATAAAACTCTGCTGGCTGCTGGGTGATCACTTTTTTAGCCTGCTTCCCACCCTCAGTCGGCACCAACTTATAGCTTTCGCCTATGTGCGTTAGGACTACCGTATTTTTCCAATAATTGCAGCCGTCAGGAACATTGTTCGAAGGAAAATTAGTTGTTTCATCTGCTTGTAGGTATCTCTGGCAGGCTACCATATCGCTAGTGCCTCCGTGAAACGGATGGATAGCATCGGCTGCGGGCTGCACTAAGAACGCTGCCGCTGCCGCTCCGGCGCCGGCTGCAACGGCCAGCCTAGTACCCATATACCAAGCCGCGTCTTTGAGTACATTACGTTGGTTCTCACTCGTCATAATCTCTCTACCATATACCTTTCTTTAAAATTTGTCTACTTGATTAAATTACTATTTCCTCGAATGCATATCAATCCCATAAAACATAGGCTCCATCTATGTTTGCCTCGACTACGCTCCGGGGGAAAGCTCGCCCTCCTGGCGGACTGTCCGCCCGATTACCAACATTCGCGAAGTAGTAGCCGTTATCATCGTAGGCATACATAACATAGTAGTGGCCCGTGGTCGAGCCGCCCTGGGCCAAGCTAACTTCATTGGAGGTGTGAACCATTATTAGTTTGTGCTCGTCTAACGCTTTGCGCACTTGAGCCATATCGGCATCAGTTAGTGGGCCATTCCGCTCGTAGCGAATGGTGTGTTCGTGCAGACCAAGATTGTTTTTTATGTAATCTAAGAATGCGGGGGTGCTGGCTATTTCGTTGTTGTAGGCGCCCGTGCTTTCCAAGCCATTCATAAGCGCGCTGAACGATTGGGGGTTTTTCAGAAGCGCCTCTTCGATTGTATAGGCAGACGTGGGCCCACAAGCGTCGCCATTATGAATGTCGCTAACCTCATTGACATAGGGTACGTCGTGGCCGTGCCCGCCTTTCGGAACGGTTAACGCATATTCAGAGTAGGGAATACTAACGTTCGCGAGCTGCTCGCCTGATCTGCTAGATGGAGGATTTGGCTGAGCGCTAGGTTGGGCCGTTTGGCTGCCGGGTGTTGGCAAGGTAGGACTCTGCTGGCTACCGTTAACATATTGATTCGCGTAACTGTTGTACTCATCGAAATTCCAATGCAATGCTCCAGGCCAGTCGTAGGCTTTGTTAACGGCATTCACAAAATCAGCTATGCTACCGTCTGCCTCCAGGTTAGCACGTACGGCAGTCCAGTGGTCTAGAGTGAGCATACGGATTGTTTCGTGCAAACCTTCCTCAGCCGTAGGATAGTTTTGTACGTTGTAACTCGAGTTATATTGAGTCGAGTCGGCAGTTACGTGGTCACTACCGAACGGGTTATTCCTGGGAGCCGAGTTTTCGTCACCCGCCGTACCCGGAAGAGCCGACTCGGGAGCAAACCAGCAGACCAGCTTGGTAATGTTATTTTGTGTGACCGGCAAGTTTGAGCCAACCAGCGTAGCGACAGCCCACTGGCGAAGCGTAGTGCCTTTGGTTTTCGCTACTTCAGGCGATGATGGCTTGGATGCGTGGCTAGGAGCTTTGCTGCCTGGTGCCGATGTGGAATTACCAGGATTATTCGGGCCGCCGCTCGGCGAAGGGGTGCTCGAGTTATTCGAACTGTTGACAGCGGCCACCACGGCTTGCTGATTAGCAGGCGGCGTCACGTCAGCCGCGGCGCCAGCTAGCGCATTATCGATGGATTCCATAGTCGAAGTGCTAGTGCCACTGCTAGAGGCAGCACTAGTCAAGCTTGGATCTGCTGCCAGACTGCTAGCAACTATCCCCTGAAAAGTCGTCGGTTTACTCGCCGATTGCTCTGATCCTGGTTGCGGAGCAGAACCGGATATTTGTGAAGGCGCGGCGGTAGATTGATCGGCAGTAGTTCCTGTAACCGATTGGTCGGGAAACTCTGCCTGAACTATGGCTACAGCGCCATTTATATTCGGCTTCGTTCCTGGCGCATTCAGACCCATATTTTGAACGACTGTCGCCACGCTTTGGGCAAGAGCCGAATTAGACGCCGGCGTATTGCCATTAGCTTCGGCGGCGATGGTCATTGCGTGGGCTACATCTACCGTCGTACCGTGCTGACCGTAAAAACCAGCCAGATTTCGAGCAGCAGCCAACTCGGCTGGATTGACTGGGCTGGGGTTAGCGGGCGGCAACTGCGGCGGTACATCGGGGTTAGCACTCTCTGGAACCGTTGCCACTTGGGGAGCGAGGCTCAGCGGAGTGGCTGAATCGCTTTCAGCCACTGTGACGTTACCACTTGAAGCTGCTCCAGCGCTGGAACTGTCGCCAGCAACAGTAACATCATTCTCTGGCGAAGCCGTGCCACTAATAGTAGCTACCGAGGTCCGGTCGGCTGGTGCCACTTCTTGCTGGCGAGGATGCGCTAGCGGGTCAGGAACGATCGGAGGAGCAGGCCTTGTCACCACGGGATCGTTTCCTAATGGAACCTTGCTGGGGTTAATTGTAATTACTGGTGGTGGTACTGGACTGTTTGGATCCGGTATATTTTCTGGAGTTTTGGGAGTGGCAGGAGCGCTTGGCGCCTGAGTGCCCGATACGGTTCTGATCTGGGGAGGCTGTGCTTCTTGCTTAGTCGGCTTAGGGATCACGGGTGATGGGCTGGCATTATCCGAAATCGACGCTACTATCGGTTGCGACTTTGGCGCCGGACCAGGCGCATTAGGGGATTTGGCGGCAGCTATACCGGTACCCGACAAGCTAACAGCCGCAGTCGCTACCCCTGCAACTATGGCCGTCCGTCGCTTCCAGGGGGCTGGCATTCTGACTCGTGCGCCAGGTAATTGTCTAATAAAGGCTGACGCCGCCTGTGGGGCTTCACTGAGAGGTTCAATTTCTCCTCCCATCGCCTCAAGGATTGCCCGGTAAGGCTTGCCGGCGCCGGGTTTTTGCTTTTCCAGCAAGTAACTGTAGCGATCGATGACGGCGCCACTAACAGCGGCGTGCAGCTGTTCGTCGGCTTCTTTGAAGGCATTTGTCGCATTCTGAAACTCCAAATTGCGGGCCTCGAGCATTGCCAAATCTTCTTTGGCTAGAGGCTCACCGCGGTCAGCCTTTTCAATTAATCCAACCGTATGCAGTAGCAACTGCTTGAGTGGATCAGGGTCTGCGGCCAGCACAACATTAGCGCGAACTACCGACGTGTCGCGGCCCGGATGGCGCAAGCTTTCGACTATACCTTGCCAGGCACCCATCGCCACACCGCTCTCGACTGCGTGGCGGTAAAGATTCCCTGCTGCTAAAGTCCGCGCTTCTACTGGGTGATTTCGAAACCGATCGCTCAAAGCCAACTTTTCCAGCATCCATTTTTTTGGCCCGGGTATATCAGGCTCATAACCCCAAGCTACCTGTTGAGAAACTGCCAGAGCCGCATCCTGCTGAATATTCCGCAGTACTGTGTCTACTCCTATGCCGTTTCTACCCTCCGGTACTGTCATAATTTTTCCTATTTCTTCTCTGCAAATTTTCCTAACTTACGAAATCTAGCAGCATAGCGAGTACCTTGTGGCAGCTCCGCTGGCAGCTCCGGTGCCTCCGGTGCCTCGTAGCCGCCGTCCTCTTGCTCTTCGTCCGCCCAGTCATTTTCATTCCCTGAAACACCCTCAGCTTGATTTTCAACCGGCGCCGACGTTTCTCCAGCATCTACTTCAGCTAGCTCGGCTGATGTTTGTAAGTTGCTCATCGGATGATCGGCTATCGCTTGGTCTAATATGGCAAGTCTATCGGCTAGCGTCGAACGAAACGCCACCATCGCTTCTAGTCCAGCCCGACCGTAACGCTCGAGCGCTGCATCTACCGGCTCTGTTTTAGCATTCTTTTCATCGCTAAACTTCAGTGTGAGCAATCTGCAGTCGCTTTCGAGCTGTTCGTACGCCAGCCGCTTGTCATCTAGCTCTTGAAGCTTAGCTTCTAGCTCGCCCTTAGCTTGCTTTAGTTTTTCATCAGCCTCTGTAACCTGGCTGTCTAAGGCGGCTATTTTGGCCATCAGTCCTTCTGAGGCAGCACCATTATTAATCCCAGCTATGCGCTTTGCCTTATCTAACTGGCTTTGGGCTACGTCTCGTTCGTTATATAAGTTGTCATACTTCTGTCGAGCTGAGGGATAGGAGACATTCAGTAACTGCTTTAGCTGCATCAGAAGCTCTTTCTGCCGTACCGACAACTTCCGCGACTCGTCGAGTAGATCATTCTGCCATTGAAAACAACCGTCCATAGCGGTCTGCGCTTCCCCTGTATCCTCAGCCCGAGCGCTAAGCTCTTTAAAGTCGCCATTCACCCGCTCCAGTAACTCACCAGCATTATCGCGCTGACCGGCGACACTGTCTTGTAAACCCTTTCGTGCAATCAGCCGCTCATCAAGCACCTTACCAACATCTTCGCAACCTAAATCTACCGTCTCTATGGCTTGTTCACTTTCGGGCTGCCGTCCAAGGGCATTTGAAGCCATCTGTAGAATTGCCCGCTCCTTATCCCTCGCCACCCCGTAAGCTTCAGGTACATCTCCAGGTTCAGTAGGTTCGTCAATTTTGGGGTTGTCGGGCTGTAAATCTTCGGGCTCTTCGAACGTGCCCGTGGTTGGAAAAGCTTCGGGGCGAACGTCTTCTAACGCCCTACCTGTCGGCATAACGCCGAGTCCCATCTGCTGTGCTAATGTGTAGGATGTCAGCTTTTG
This sequence comes from Candidatus Saccharimonadota bacterium, assembly GCA_029288335.1. Classification (GTDB taxonomy): domain Bacteria; phylum Patescibacteriota; class Saccharimonadia; order Saccharimonadales; family UBA4665; genus JARIHJ01. Next base: position 15,805 of record JARIHJ010000034.1, on the reverse strand, counting down.
TACCGGAACCTCTAACACCGTTCCGGCTCCATATAATCGGACTGATTCTGGTGAAAATGGTGATGTCATATTGCTCCTTTCAATCCTTATTTCTGAAGTACCAGCGACGGCGTGTAGTCGCCAGCGTTATCATCAATGCCAAACGTTGGCAGTTTAGCACCGGGTACATACGTAGCATCACAACTCAGCAAGTCTGTCAGGCTCATTTTGTCTAGCGGCTGGGCGGCTAGCGCGGCTTGCAGCTTTTTGTCGCCAGGGTTGGCCTTCTGATAAGCCACGATCTGCTGCTCGAGGCTGGTTTGAAGGTCGCTATCGAGTTCCTGTGCTACCCCCTTGTTGTTCGCCAGATATGTTTTACTAAAGGACGGAAATACACCGCTAAAATTAAAGTTGAGGTTCGGTGCATTATAGGTGTGGGTTGGGTCCTTCGTCTGCTGGCTTTTGGCTTGAGTACCAGCTTGGCTAGCCAAACCGTTACGTAGGTAATTCTCAAAACTTTGGGTCAGGGCATTACCTTCCTGGCTATCTATCTGACTAAGCACTAACGCGGTGGTTGTTTCGGCGACGTTAGGGGCTTCCTTGGTTAAGCTGCTCTGGACTTCTCTCAGGCGCTCCGTGCTGCTACCCGGCTTGTAGTCGCTATATTCGATGCAAGATTCGGGCAGCGGCGATGGGCTGCGCGCCAAATCGACTTTGCCATTTTTATCAAATACACCGCCGTCTGCCCCGCACAAGTCATGCACCACCACTTGAGCGTCTCGCCAAGTCGGCACAACCTGGAGCTTAGTGGTGTCGTCCGTGACAGCAGCCCCGGTTAAGTTGAAGCTATAAGTTGTGGTACCGGGTTGGTTCTGAGCTTTGGTGTCGGCCTGGACGGTATTGGCCTGATTGAGGCAAGCGACGATGCCTACACTACCGCTCACCTGAGCCACAAAGTCCGCAGTCGGGCCGGGTCCGAAATTATAGCGAGTCGGGTCGCCGAGGAATTGCTCACTTTGGAACATCGGAACGGTCTCATTGACCGCCACTGTATTAATCGTCGTACAAGCCATCGGACCGGGGGTAAATGTTGCCATCTTAGCTGGCAGGACAACGGGCGGCTTGGACGGTTTGACTACAGGTGGTTTCAGGCTCTTCACCTGAATCCCTGTGCTAGCAGGTAGTCGCTGTGAATTTGCCGAGTTGCCACCACTCCAGTGAACTGGCGCAAGCTCCAAAGTAGCTATTCCAGCAGCGATTACAGCCAGTGAGCCCAGCGAAACCCAGGCTTTGACATGGCGCCTACGCTCTGGAGCGGCTTGCACCTCTTCGCCGTTGAAGTCACCAATCATCGCATCATCAGGCTGCTGTTCGGGCGCCGGTTGCTGGGTTGGCTGAGCTCCCGGATATGTCGAGACAGGACCAAAAGATTCATTCCTAGCCGGGGCTTGAGCCACTGGCGGCAAAGAGGCCAACCGTTGCTGTAATTCAGCGTGCGTAATAACTCTCTGCGCTCCCATAGTCCCTCCTAACCATCCCCCCGAGCTATATGAATCAAGTGAATTGGTTCCAATAAACTAAACTGCGCCGCTTTTGAAGGATGTAAAGGATGTTCTATTAAGTGACCCGCGTCCTCCAGTAGATTGACCGTCCCATCAAAAACCGCAGTCCACAGCAATACGATAGCTCCAATCCTTACAAAAGGGTTGGCAACGCGACGAACACTAATAAGATCACGAATTCTAACTTCTCCTTGTTTTCCACCTCTTTTTGGTGGCCTAAGTAATGCATCTCGAGACCTTGGCTCTTCCTCCGCTTCAACACCTTGAAAGTCATCATCAACTTCTACCGCTCGTCCTCGCCGACCGCCACGCCCCCCAAGTGAAACATCAGGTGCAACGTCTCCGTGGACTTCAGAGATATGATCGCTGACATGCCGAACTGCGCTGGCATGTTGCCGTTTATTTGAGTCGGGGCCAGCCCAGGTGACAGTGTATTCGCCACCGTTATGCACGCCTACGATTGCAAAATGGTCGCCAGATGCTGGAGATGGTATATTCGGCAAGCCTGGAGGCATACCGGGTAAGACTGTCGGATTGGCAGGGGCTGCTGGAGTTGCTGAACTCAATGTGACGTTCAGCGCTGCCAGAGTATGCGGATCGGTCACGGCTCGGCGCGTGCTTTCGTCGTAGTAGTCCAGATCAGAATCACCCCAGACTTCCGTCCACTGGCCCGGATACTTGGGGTCCTCGACGTAGAGTTGCTGGAGAACCGGGCGCTTAGGCTCCACTTCCCTCGTTTGCGGAGAGAAGAAGGTCGAGTATGTTGGCGGTGAATATTCTAAAGCGCTCGTCGAATCAGGCTGGACAGCAAGTGGCGCTAGCGAAGCTGTACCATCACCCCAAGCTTCGTGCTCTACTCCAGGCAATGTCGCTACCGAGCCAGTGAAACCCTCTAGCGGCTGCTCGGCTGGTAGAGCCGGCAATTCCTGAGTTAGCGCGTTTGGGTGAGTACTCATAACTAACTACTCGCGTGCCCTAATGACCTAACTAGAGTGGTACAGTCTGGCACTGCTGGGTGGCTCTCTTTTAAGCCCGGAATGTTACTGATGTCTTTTTCGTAGCTAGTTGAATATTGGTCGGCAACACCGGGGTGTTTAGGGTCGGGAGTGAGGTTGACTTTTATACTGGTAACTTTCACACCATGGGTTAGATTTAGATCATAGATCATTTGAGTGGCGGCATTTTGGCCAGGGTTATGACTGGCTGTGACTGCTTTTGCCATAGCTTCTCCGCATTCAATTGCCACATAATGTGAGCCTACCAGTAGATCTGTCTTCATAAGCGTTTGCGCCGGCGTAGCACCATCCCCCAGATGCATAAATGGCAGCACGTCTAGTTCCTTATCTACTTGTTCGTTGAGACCTGCAAGCGTAGCGTCATCCAGCCGCTTTACCCAGTTGCCGCCGTCAGTCCAAAATTTCATTGTTTCGTAATTTTCAGGGTAGGTAATCACTTCGAAGCCAGTCGTGGCTGGATCGCCACTTATCGGTAAGTCGAGGGTGGCGGTGTGACCGATGACTTCGACCTTTCTGGATTTTCTGACTACAAAGCACCCATCAGACTGCATAAGGCCGCTCATAAATCCGGTCAGTGTTTCATGCGGCGCGTGGACAGGACCAAGCTTTAGAGGTATGCCGGGTAGGCCAGGCGCTACAGGCACGCTAGGAATCCAGGACATTACCGTCGCCGTCTTATCCACTTGTGTCCCTACCCGAACGTCGCAGTATTTACCCGGATACAAAGTGGCATATTTAACCGTGTCTTTGCCCACACTTTCAATGTGTTGCGTAGGTTTATTTCCCTGTGACCACGCTGCTACAACCAAAGCTCCCGCAGCGGCAACACTACTCCCATAAAATAGAACTTCTCGTGCTAGTCCCATATCACCTCCTTGAAATTAAGAGTGTAAAAGAGACGACGCTCACCCAGCCCATATCCATCCTGTTCGTGCGTAGGTATGACCATACAATCTCTCCCTTCTCGCTTAAGAGATTTGTTTAAGGAAACCGACTGCGAGCCTTTCGGAAGTTACTTAGGACGCATGAATGCATGGCCGCGGTAACCTGCTGCCGCTGTGGTAGGCGACATCCGCTGTCGTTCATGCAATCACGCTTTCACTCTGTTGGGAGAGCGTAGTTGCATGACCGAGATGAGTACGAACCACCCCTTCTTGCTCCCTGCGTCATGCAACTAGCAAGCTGTTTGTTCGGACTATATACCCATAATTAATAATTTGTCAACTATTTCACCATATACTTACTTTTTTACCTAAGTAGTGTGGTAAAATATGCTGCATTTATTGCCAGTCTAACTCGGGAGTAGGCCTACATACTATCTAGGCAAAATATAGTTGACAAAAAGTAATGGCTATTGCTTTTGTATTATTTTCGGAGTACCGTGAAGCTAGGTAAGCCTGCTATAAGTAGACTTCAATTTTTCATTAAGCTAGCCAAAGCGCATACTAAAGGTGCGACTTTGAAATAAAACTATGAGTGAAAGTTTGACTAACGACAGATTAGAAGTTGGCCGGATCCTCCCGGAGGATGCCCGACAATTACCTGGCGTACCGATTCCGGTTGACGACAAAGACAGCCGAGTGACAGAAATGGGTTGTACATTGCCAACCGAAGAAGCCGACCCTCAAGGCATTAGCCGGCGGGGTTTATTCAAAATGCTGGCGAGCCGCGGTAAGCAACTAGCAGCTAACCCCATACCTCCTGATTCGCCTTTTGCCAGCTGGCCGGTGGCACCGCCCATCCCCGACACCATCGAAAAGCTAGGCGCCTGGCAAAATATAAAAGTTAACCGGCGGCCCATCCTAGCTGGTCTAGCATACTTGGCGCTTTGTGCCAACTCTGCTTTCCGACAATATCTCGACGGCAGCTACCCGCGTATCGAACCCGAGCTCATTTCCGCCACGGGCGAAATTCCCGACCAGCCCGAACAAGTCGCTTTCTTTTTCCCCGGTTTCGGCGATATGCATACTGTCCCGGAGATGAAGGACCTCCTTAAAAAAGGTGAGTTTCCGAGAATCATTCCCCTGCTCGGCTTTAACGAATCGCAATATGACGCCACCCCGCAAGAGAAAGCCAGATTAGCAAGAGAAAAGATTGATATGAGCAACCTTCGCTCTGTCATACTGTTCGGCAGCAGTATGGGCGGCCAGGACCTCTGGGAATTTGCCGCTTACTTAGGCGTACCGGTAGAGAAAATATATATGTTCTCGTCTCCTTTCAGCTTGGCTGATGGTTTTGATGGTGAAATCGGCAAGCTTTTCAAGCACGTGCCGATAGACCGGGAGCTGGCGTTCGTCGGCAAACTAATTTATGGTTGGCAACATGCCAAGAGAAAGAATGGCTTGCTTGATATCATCGGAAACGCCGAAACCGCTTGGCATATGGCGATAACTGGTGATGATCCGGTTACGCTCGAGAAGCGGGCCAAGGCGTCGCTTAATAACAATATATGGAGGCTTGTGCGTTCGGGACGGTTTAAGGGCATCATTGATGAAAATACCGATGTATATTACACAGATGCCGAAGATCCCCGTAAAGACCCCACTGTCCACGTGGTCCACTCGTGCGATGAATTCCGGAAAGTCTGTGACTACCTGCATGCCCGCTTCCATCACTTACCTATAAAGGAAGGTCACGCAAACGTGAAGCAAACGGCGATAATATTGGCTCCGTTTCTGCAAAAGCTCCGGCGAAAGCCAGAGATTTTAGCCGACGGTGGTTCCCGCTAAATAACAACGCCGCCGCCGAGAACCTTTTCGCCGTCATAAATAACGGCGGATTGGCCAGACGTAACGGCGCGAATAGCTTCAGATGTCTTGACGACAGCGCTACTAGCACCGATGTCAAGAGTGCAAGCTAACAGAGGTGCGCGGTAACGAGTGCGAACCTGGTAAGTTTTATTAGGCTTAGGTTGGTCATTTATCCAATGCAAGTCTGTAATTTTGAGGTCTCGGCGCCATAGCTGTCCATCCTGTAAATCAGTTGTGACGTAGATTTCATTTTTTGCTATATCTTTACCGGTGACGTAATATGGCAGACCGCCACCAACGGCCAAACCGTGGCGCTGGCCGATGGTGTAGAAAATCGCGCCGTCGTGCTCGCCGATTACTTTGCCATTTTGATCGATGATCGCGCCGCGCGGCTGCTCGCCCAGCTCGTGCAGCAAAAAATCCTTGATTCCCACCTTGCCAACAAAACAAATCCCCTGGCTGTCTTTCTTTTCGGCCGTCGCCAGACCAAATTTTTTAGCCATTTTGCGTACCTCGGCTTTGGTCGCAAATTCACCGATTGGCACCAGGCTCTTCGCCAGGGCTTCGCCGCCTACTCGGTATAAAAAGTAGGTTTGGTCTTTGTTCTTATTCTTAGCAACTAGCAAACTGGCAGCGGACCCAGTGGGTGACGCGATCTGAGGCCTCCGGCCGTGCGAAACGTCAGTGATCCCGGTTGGAGAAGATATCGCGGCAGGACCCTCTCTTTCATAACACGATATCCTGGCATAATGCCCGGTGGCAATCAGGTCGGCGCCGTCGGCTAGTGCAGTATCCAGAAATAATTTAAATTTGACCTCTTGGTTGCACATAATATCAGGATTTGGTGTGCGGCCGACCTGATATTCGGCAAGCATATAATCGACGACTTTTTGCCTATATTCGCGTTCAAAATCGTACATTTTAAACGGAATACCGAGCTGCACGGCGACTCTTTTGGCGTCCTGGTAATCTTCGCGCCAGGGACACTTCATACCCGGTAAATCCTGGCTCCAATTCTTCATATAGACGCCCGTCACGTCGTAGCCCTGCTCTTTCAGCAATGCCGCTGTCACCGACGAATCGACGCCGCCAGACATCCCTACGTAGACTTTCTCCATAACTTAGTAATTTTAACAGAGAGCGACTATTCGCTGCGGCTTTTTTCGATTTGGCGACGAACAGCGGCCAGCTTTTGACGGCCGCCCAGGAAGAAAGCGGCTATTATTAGTACCAGCATAACCAGGAGCGGCCACCATAAAATTTCGGTTTTCGTAATAGTCGTCGGCGCCTTGGTGGAGCTAGTGCTGGCGCTAACCTTGCCGGTAGCGACACCAATTAGCTGCAAAAATGCTTCCGTGCCATTTTTATCAGTTGCCCTGACAATTACGCTATATGTGCCTGCTGAGTTATAAACGTGATGGATATTGATCTCGCCGGGGTTGCTGGCAGACAGCAGCTCTGGCGGCGTGTTGTCGCCCCAGTCGACACTGATAGCATAGGGGCCGAGCCCGCCATTAATAATAATCGGCCAAGTTAGCGTATCGCCCGGGGCGGCGCCCTTACGCGCATACGGGCTAGTCAGTGTTACCCGCGTACCAAAGAGAGCAAATTGGGCGTCGTTAAAAGTAACGACTACGGTGTTACTGTCCGGGCTTTGCTGATCGAGCGCGTCGTAGTCGCGCGCAATCAGGTCATTCTCGCCGCTGAACAAATCGACCTGCAAGTTATAACTGCCGCCGCTGCACTGAGCCGCCCCAACAAAAATATTATTATCAAAAATTTTAACAGTTTGAGCGCTACACAAACCGCTGACGGTAATCGGAATATTGCTAAAAACTTGGCCGTTGCTTGGTACCCCGATCGTCGGTGCGGTCGATGGCGGCGGCGCTGAAATCGTGCCTTCCAGGCCGGTCGAGTTTGGTTGCGGCCCTGGTGGCGGAATTGGCGTAAGCGCCAGGGCGCTAGAGCTGACAGCCAGCACTAAACTTAGCGCTAATGTCAGCGATTTAACTGCCAGATTTCGGCGGCGCATTTTAGGAAACTACCTCCGCCGCTTACCAGGTCCGGACGATTGATTCCTGAACTTCGCTAGCAACTTGCGATCGTGGCGGCGCATCTCTTTGCGGGCCAGGATGATGCCCAAGATTATCAGGATAATGACGACGATGGCCGCGATAATCAGCGCCAGCGGCACGACGTAGAAGGTTTTACTAACAGAGAGGAGCTGTCCGCTCGTACCGTAGCCAAAGTTGCCTTCGACCGTGTATTTACCCCAGCCCAAATCTTTAAGCGGTATACTGAAGCGGCGGGTTGAGCCGGGTAGGACGTTACCGGGAGGCGAAACGTTGTTTATCTCCTGGCTGGCTAGGACTTTATTGCCATCCTTTAGGACGATTTTACCGAAGGGGGCTTCCTGAATGTTGCCATTATTAGTGAAGCGCACAACCGCATATAGGCCGCTGCCAGAAGTGAACCAGCTGCTGCCACCATCGCTATTAGCGTTTTTGCTAACGTTGAAGCTGGCCACTGACAGATTCTCGTCAAGGTTGCCCGGGACTTTCAGGAGCACTAGCGTACCGACGCTAGCCGCGACGCTAACGCTCTTGCTGCTGTTGCCGACGTTGATCGGCAAGAAGCGCACCACGCCGTAGTAGCCGCCGCCAGCGGTACCAGCCGGCACAGAAATTTTCACACTGACCGCTTTTTGCTCGTGTGGCGCCAGAGTAAAATCAGGCGGAGTGACGACAAAGCGCTTCAAGCTGTGCTGGGCCGCATACTGATTCGGATTTAGGATAATATCCGGCGTGCCATTTTCGTTGTTGCTAGCGGTAAAATCATTGACAATTACCTGAAATTCGGCCGCCGTATCGGTCACATTTTCGGCATAAATAGTCACGTCCTGGCTGGAACCCGGATTGATGGTCAAATCAGCGCGAACGGGTGATATCCGGAGGCCGTTACCACTACCGGTAACGCTTGCCGCTGAAACTAGCGATGGCACCAGTAATGCTATTGCGAAAGCAAGTCCAAAAACTAGCTTGCCCCGAATATTTGATAAGCTTTTCATTTTATAAGTCTCTTTTACCTCTTGATTAGTCGAATTATAAACTAAAACGCTTCTGCTTGTCCAGCTAGAAGTTACCGGTCGCCACATAGGTCATCGTGGCGACGTAAATTCCGGGCGCTTGGCCAGGCGGTATATTCACAATGTAACTGACGGTGAAAAGTCTGCTGTCACTAGCTTGAGCGGCACTCGCGACCACCTCGCCGCTGTTAAAGCGGAAAATGTTTGGCTGGCCATAGCCGCTACTGGCCTGACCAACGCCAGGCCCAGCGGGAGTCGCGCCCACCGCCGGGGACTGATTGTTTACCAAATTAAGGCCAAACTGGCTAGTGCCAGGGCTGGAACTACCACCGCTATTTAGTGGCTGGATTGCATTATTGCCGGAGACCATCGTCTGGCCGTTAACGGTGATGTTGTAGCCGCTTTTGGCGTTCGTCTGCACTAGCAATTGCTGAGTGGCGAAGGCTGTAGTTCGGCTCGACAGCTCGCCGAAATCAACATAATTCCCTTGCGCATTGGCGCAATTAAAACCAGAAATCGTGACGGCGGCACAGAAAGTTATGTACGGCGGCACTTGGGCCTGAACCTGGACTTGGCTCAAGATCGCAAAAGCCAGGCCGCCTTGGTTAGTGTTGGTACCGCTGGCATCGCTAGTCGGAAAAGTCTGTACTCGGACATAGTCCGAGCCAGCGGCACTAGGATTCGTAACATTGTTAAAAAGATACTCTAGATTGGCGCTAGCCGGGCTGGCCGGAACACGTGACAAGATGATGTTATTAGCGGTCGACAATGGGCTAATCGTAAAACCGGTAGCGCCAGCTTGAGTGGCTAGCGTCGCACTCGTGGCAGAAAAGCCAGCCGGCGCGTCACACGGATCAGTTATAAGCGCCGAATTCGAGCAAAACTGAAATTCAATCGAACCTAGCGATGAGCTAGCATCACCTAGTGTGAACTTGAAGTCGTAGCTGGCGGTATCGCTAGCGTTGTTGTCACTCAAGGTCAGGCTAGTTTGGCTGAGGCTAGTGTAGGCTGCTGTTAGGCTCGGTACGGCTAGCGCCACCACTAACGCTATCACCAAAGCTAGCAGGGAAAACTTTTTCAGTAGTTTTAGCCAACGTCGGCTCATCTAACTATCATAGCTTAAACAGGTCAAGAAAGTCGCTTAAGGTACTACAGAAAAGCCGCTTAAAAGCTCGTCGACTAAAAAGTACCGGTCGCAATCAGGCTCATATTGGCAGTGTAAATACCAGCCGGCGTGGTGTTGCTGACGGTCGCACCGAAAGTGTACTGGTTGTTGACGTTGTTGACTGGACCGGTGGAGCTGGCGACTTCGCTACCGAATGTACTGGTAACACCGGTGTTAGCCGTGGTATCCATACAATAAGCCGCCGATGTGTAGCAACCGAAGGCGCTGACTGTACCGGTGCCGCCAGTGCCGTTAGCAACACTCAAGCCAAAAGCGGCCGTGCCTGCAGTAATGGTGCCACCGGCGGCGTTGCCATTATTGACAGGAGGAATGTAATTGCCTGCCGAACAAGCTGCTGCACCGGTTAGCAGCAGGCCACCACAGGTGTTGGTCCCACTATTATTGATGTCGGCCCGTATAACAGCCCCAGCGGTAGCATTAGTCGACAGCTGAGAGAACACGCTATATGTGTCTACCTGAGACGAACTCAAGACGTCTTGTGAGCCGTGGCCGATCGTGATGTTTGGCGCGACCGTGCCACCACAGTTACTAGTAATAGGGTTGGTCGCGCCATTGGCACCGGTGCCGCTGGAGACACAGAAAGTCAAAGTCGGCATAACGCGGGCGGTAATTGAGACGACACTAGCCGTCGACATAGCGACACCACCGTAATCAGCATAGCCTGTACTGGTTGGCGTACCACCATTAGTAGCGGCCGGAGTATAGGTGTAGCCGCTAGCACCGGTATAAATTCGGGCATAGAAAGATCCAGCTGTCGTCGGGTTAACAATTCCTGTAAAGGTCGCAGTAAACGGTGTACCTGAAGTCAAGGTTTGACCGGTCAGTTTGATAGTGTGGACCTGGCTGTCACCAGCTGTAACTGCCGTGGTAGTGGCCGGTCCGGCTACACTACTGACATTTGGCACACCGGTATAGGCATCGTTACAAGTGTCACCGTCGAGCGGCGAGTTGCTACAAAAGTCAACGTAAACTACACCACTAGCTTCACTGGTTTGCGGCGTAAAGGTAACTTTATACGATACGCCGGTTTGGCTCGGTGTCGAGGAGCTCATTTCAATGCTAGTAGCGCCACTGGTAAGTTGGGCAGCTGACGCCGGAACTGCCATCAGTAGTGCCGGCAGGCTAACACCGAGCGCAAACAGCACTGACGTCACAAAGCTGGTAAGCTTAACTACTTTGCTATTAATTCGAGTCATATTTCTTCCTTTATTTTTTTATTTTATTTTTGGGGCTTACCTAGCTTATAACACATCAAGCTAATGGTTGGCAAGCTTAATTTCAAACCATTCTAAGAAGTTATCCACAAGGCGGTATGATTTAGTTCGCCCATCAGGTACTATTAAAGTGTTAATGGCTAATAAAAATGGAAGATAACTCGAGTCGGGATGAAACCAGGGAGTCGCTGGAGACACTGGATGCCCCCGAAACTTCGGCTGAAATCACCAGCCCAGCCGAAGACACTGGTGACACACCGCTAGCCTCGCCTGATGGCGCTATCGGGGGCGGCTTAGCGGAGCCGCCGGGTAGCGGTGGCCAGACAGCCAAACCGCCCAAGAAGCCAAGCCGGTGGCTGCATAGCGCCAATCTCTACCTAGCCGGCTTTATCGTGCTGGTGCTAGTAGCAGTTGGTCTGATCGTTTTCGCGATTACTAAAAGCGGGCACCAGCAAACTCCGCAAATCACCAGCCAAAACCTATCACCTCAGGCACTCAAACAGCTCGCCACCAGCAATACTAACATCGGTAGCTCTAATCAACTTTTGACCGTTCAAAGCAATGCCATCTTTACCGGCCAGGTGCTAGCCCAAAAAAGCCTCGAAGTAGCCGGCGACCTGAAAGTCGGCGGTAATTTGAGTTTGCCTAGAGTCGTCGTATCCGGGACAAGCCAGTTTGGCTCAGTTCAGGTCAACCAAGACCTGTCCGTGGCTGGAAATGCCGCCATTCAGGGTGCGCTGTCAATTAACAGCAGCTTAAGCGCTAGCGGTGGTGGTAACTTCGGCGGACCAATTTCGGCACCGCAAGTCACAGCCAACAGCCTCCAGCTCAATGGCAACTTAAACTTAACCCATCACATCAGCGCCGGCGGAGCTACACCGTCTATAAGCCGCGGCGGTGCCGTTGGTAGTGGTGGATCGGCCTCCTTAAGCGGCAGCGACACAGCTGGTAGCATCAGCATAAACACCGGTGGCAGCCCGCCAGCTGGCTGTTTTGCTACCGTCTCTTTCATTCAAGCCTTTAACGCCACGCCGCACATCATAGTCACCCCGATCGGCTCGGCGGCTGGTGGCCTACAATATTACGTTACCCGCTCGACTAGCCAGTTCAGCGTCTGCACTAACAACTCGGCACCGGCTGGCGCCAGTTTCGGTTTCGACTACATAGCCTTTGATTAGCTGCTAGACGTCCAGGAAAACCGTGATCCGATCAGCCTTAACGTGCATTAAGCCCCCGCCAATGATGATCTTTTGATGACCGGAACTGACACCATCAATGTCAAGCTGGCCAGCTTTTAAGATCGAGATAAAATTATGGTGTTCGGGCAAAATATCAAATGGACCGGTGGAGTTGACGGCGGAAACGCTGAACACCCGATCATCAAAGTAGGTTTTGAAAGGCGCCTGGACCACCAAGCGCATCGACGGACGGCCCAGCGGTTTAGAGTTTGTTGCTTGGGCCTTATCAACGAACTCACCCGTGCTAGCATTCTGCCTTTGGACCATCAGATAATAATTTCCTCGATGCCTTTCAGCGTTTCTTCCCTAGAGAATGACTCACCTTTATACGCACTCTGGTCTTCGGCGACATAAAAGTGCTGAGAAAAGAATTGGACCAGCTTCTTAGCCTTAGCGTACTCAGCCCGATCTTCAGCCGAAAGCTCGTTTTCACCTATGATCGCGACTATACCTTTAAGTGACTGGTATTTTTGCAAAATCGCTTGCACCTGGACGCTCAGCACGTAATGGCGATCACCGACAATGTCGGGGCTCAGTAAGCTCGAGCTAGTCCGCGCCAAATCGACCGCCGGGCGAATCCCCTGCTCGGCCACCTGGCGGGACAGCACGATAGTTGAATCCAGTTCGTGCTGGATCATCTGGACGGCCGGATCAGATAAGTCATCGGCCGGTACGTAAATCGTTTGCACGGCTGTAATCGAGCCCAAGTCATTGCTGGACAAGCGATCCTGCAGCATCTTGACATCGGAGAACATCGTCGGTTGATAGCCGCCCTCACTCGGCACCTGCTCGAGGATAGTACTGACTTCATTTTTCGCCTGAACATAGCGGTACATATTGTCGGCAAAAAACAGGATATCCTTGCTCTTTTCATCGCGGAAATACTCACTTACGGTCGCAGCCGATAGTCCAACCAGCGATCTGATCACTGGGTTCTGATCCATCTGACCGAAGATCATCACCGTATTTTTAAGCAAGTCGCGGCCTTTCAGCGTTTCATACAGTTCGTGGCCCTCGCGAATACGCTCGCCGATACCAGCAAACAGAGATAGGCCGCTACCGCTGGCGGCGATGTTGTGGATCAGCTCCATTGTTAGAACCGTTTTGCCGACGCCAGCGCCGCCGATAATGCCAATTTTGCGACCCTTCACGAACGGTGTAAAGAAATCGATGACTTTTATGCCCGTCTCCAGGATTTCTGGCTTCCTGGTTTCGAATTTTTTGTCTTTTGATGGCAGCTTGAAAACCGGGCGATGATCGGTAACCTTAGGCACTTCGAACCCGTCAATTGGCCGGCCGAGCGAGTCGACCACTCGGCCGATTAACTCCTCACCGACGGGGATTTCCAAACCTTTGCCAGTCCGCGTCACCGCCTGGCCTTTTTGCAGGCTAGACTCGCCCGTCACATTCAAGCACAGAGCCGTTGAGCCGCTCGGCAGGCTGTCGACGATCAGTTGGCTGTGGCCGCGGTTGTCAGCGACGAGCACTTCATTAATTTCCGGCAAATCTTCATCAAACTCGACGAGCACAACCAGCTCGCGAATACTGCGGACCACTCCTTGGCTCATAGTCGCACCGCCTTCAGACCGTTAATAATTTCCTTGAGTCGCTCGTCGGATTTAGCGCGCCGGGCGTGGTTAAACTCCAGCTTTAAGTTATCGCGATTGTCGCGTGATTTGTCATGGGCGGCACTCATCGCCCGAAAGCGGCTGGCGTACTGAGCAAGCTTGGAGTCAAAAATCGTCTGGCTAAGCGTAATTTCCATCATCGAGCGCTCCAGATGCGCCATCACCGCAAAGCTATCCGGCTCAAAAATATAGGTTTTTTCGTCAATAAGCCCACCGCCGCTGGCAACATTTTTACCAGCCGTCGTGACCGCTTCGTGAAGCTCAATCTTCTTCACTTCCTGGCTCATCAATGATATGTAGGTCTGGTAATAAACCGATGTTGTCCGGTACTTTTTAACTTCGGCAGCTAGCGGCTGGACATTGATGTTCGAATCGCTCGCGGGTAGTTTGAAATAGCGCTTGAAGCCGACCCCTGCGCGCGCTAGCTGAATCGCGCCGTGGTGGCCAATAACAATCACGTCCTGCTTGTCCTTATCGTAATTCTGCAGCAGCTCGTCAACTAGACGCTTGTCAATGTCACCCGAAAAACCGCCCTCAGCCGTAATCGCAATCACCAGCTCCTTGTTGATGACATTTTCGCCGCTAGCGCGGCCAAAGTGAAACAGTTCGTCGACCCGAATTTGGTCGTAGATGTGCCAGAGCTCGGCAAAGAAACGCTGGCTAGCCACTACCCGGTTTTTAATCTGAGCGATATGCATCGACGCTAGCCCTTGGAAGGCGCCAGTCAGGTCCAGCATAGTCGCCATCGCGTCTAGATCTTCCGAGATGTCGCTAGGATTTCTCACTTTTCATCTCCCGAAACTACCGGCTCGGCAGGTTTAGACTTGGCGGATGCCGATGATCCAGCCGGTTTACCCAGCGACACCAGCGAAGTTAGCTCAGCTGTGAGTTGCTTAAGCTCGTCGTCAGTCGTTCTCTCGCCAAATTTAGCGGCAAAAGCCGGCAATTGTTTCTTGAGCGCTTTGATGTCTATTTTCGCATTGGCCGCCAGATTCAAAATTACCGACAGCGCCAGGACTTGCTCATTGAAACTGTAAACCTCGGTCGGTGATTGGTTGAAAAATTCATACAGGTAGTTGCCGAGCACTAGGTTTTTCTGGGCTTCGGCGCCAAGTTCGCTACCAAAGCGCGAATACTCCTCGGCCTCAGCGTGGCCATTCAGAATAGTAACCACCTGGGCAGCCAGCTGCTTTTGCCGGTCACTCTGGCCGCGACCGCCGACACGCGTAACCGACAAGCCAACACTGACAGCCGGGCGCATTCGGTCTCGAAAAATACCCATATCAAGTATCCACTGCCCGTCGGTAATCGACATTATGTTGGTCGGCAGATAGGCTGTGATGTCGCCGCCTGGAATTAACACCAGAGGAATGCAAGTGAGCGTCTTGTGATTACGCTTCAACTTACCGGCACGTTCGAGTAAGCTCGAGTGAGCGAAAAACATATCGCCAGGGTAGCTGTCGCGGCCCGGGCTGACGCCGGAGAGAAGTGAAATTTCGCGGTGAGCGTGGGCATGACTGGTTAAATCATCATAGATAATCAGCGTGTCCTGATCGCACTTTTGCCAGAGGTACTCGGCGTGAGCACAACCGACATAAGGCGCTAAATAGCTCATTACCAGCGAGTCAAAAGTAGTCGAGACAACTACGATCGACTTTTTGAGTACGTCCGTTTCCGCTAGCCTGGAAACCAGCGTATCGACATCACTGCGGCGCTTGGCCACCAGCACATAAATCACAACCTCGTCGTTATTTTTCTGGTTAATTGCCATCTGAGTCGCTAGCGTGCTCTTGCCCGATTTGCTGTCGCCAAGTAATGCCATTCGCTGGCCGCGCACCAGCGGAAACAACTCGTCCACTACAGTCAAGCCGGTTTCGACCTGGACGTCCAGCTGCTCACGCTCTGATAAAATCGGCGCGTTTGCGAACACCGGCCAAGTCGCGTCAGCCGCGATTGGACCCTTACCGTCTAGCGGGTCGCCAGACACCGACACAACGCGACCAATGAAATCCCGGCCGACTTTAGTCACCAGGCTGTCATACATCACTACCGCTGTCATTCCGACTCTCAGCTCGCTGGTTCCAAGGTGCAATACCGTCACATTATCTTCCAGGATTTGCTGGACCATCTGTCTCTTATACACATCT
>JARIHJ010000001.1 GCA_029288335.1 Candidatus Saccharimonadota bacterium | reverse complement strand
TGTATAAGAGACAGGTGGATGGCGCTGCCGTAGCTGCCGGCCGAGCTCGGCGCCTGCGGGAACTTCAGTAAAGTATTCAGTAGAAATGCCCGTGGCCCGCCGCGCTCCAGGTCAATAAATGTATTCAAATGCGTCGGTGATAGTTGGTAATTCTTTACCCGTTCGGCGAGCAAATCCGCTAGTTTTGTTGTCGCTAGTGCATTCAAATGGCGACTCTGCCAGTTAGTTTCTAGGCTCGTTATGTCCGGCACTTCAGCTGTGCTCGTTAGGATCTGCTGGTATTTCTCCGGCAGAATTAGCGCTTTGAACTTGCCGTCTGCCTGTTCGTGCTCGTCAAAATATTTTAGCCGCGTCGTCGCTTTGCCGGCGTAATTATTACTAGCACTAGTTAAATAAAGCCCGAGTTTGGCGCGGGTCAGTGCCACGAATAAGATACGCAAGCGCTCATCGTCGCTAGCACCGGCCCGGCGAATACTAGCCAAATTAATTGGTAGAGCTAGCTTATTTGATCCGCCGCTTGCTTTGCTGCCCCAAATTTCGTCCACACAGCCGAGCACAAACACGTGCTCGAATTCCAGCCCCTTAGCTTTAAAAACCGTCATTAGTTGGACTGATTCGCTGGCTTGGTTATACGGGCTGGTGTTGATCATTCGCGTGCCGCTGGCTTGGTATAAATCGACCAGCGCTAATAAATCGACTAGCGCTAGCACTCCATCTTCGCTCGCCTGGCGCTCACGCAGTTTTTGTCTTAAGACTGTCAAGTGTGAAATAGTTTGATAAAAAATATCCGGCCGGCTAGCCTCCATTTCTTCGCTCGTGAAATATTTTTTTAACGGGCTGGTCGCGGTTTTTATTTTTGGATCACTTATCTTTAATTGTTCGGCGCCGATCAGATAATCGAGCATCGTTTCAAGCGTTTCGGTGTGGGCTATCGCAGCTAATTGGATGAAAAACAGCGCTATCCAACGCAGCTTGCTAGCTAATATTTCTTTGGTCCAACTACTATATTGAGCCCAGCCTATTTGCCAAATATCTTCGACGTTATTTTGCCAGAATTCATAGCTCAATACTTCCGGCCAGTAGGAATTGGCTAGCGCTTCGTCTTGACTGGCTAAGGCCATAGTTAGTCGGCACATTGAAATTAGCTGGCGGATAATCGACGCTTCCAGAATATTCTCGCGTTTCTCGTAGCGCACCGGAATATTGAGCCGGTTCAGAAATGGAACGAGCGGTTCGAGTAATTTATGTCTGGGTGCTAACACCGCAATTTGGCTCGGTCGGACGTTCCCCTTCGTGATTAATTTTTCGATTTCACTAGCCACCCAATCACGCTCAGCGACCTCGGACAGAAATTCTTGGCGGATAATTGTTGGTGCGCTAATATCGCCACTAAAAGCGAGGTCTTTACTAATATTAAAACTGGTGCTGGCACGATCTTTGATTTGCCCTGCAACATTCGCGGCAGTTAACAAAATATCCGACTGAGACCGGTAATTTTCGGTCAGAGATATGATCTTTGTGCTCCGGTAGCGGCTCGCAAAATTCTTCAAGTTGCTGGCTTCAGCACCCTGGAAAGCATAAATTGCCTGGTCGTCGTCGCCGACGGCCATCACGTTTGGCCGGCCTTCGCTTACCGGATTGTTGGTTAGCAGCTCGACTAGCTTAGCCTGGGCGGCGCTGGTGTCTTGGTATTCGTCGAGCAGAATATACTGATATTTTTCCTGCAAAGTGAAGCGAAAATCGTCGTTAGTCTCGAGCGCGCGAATGCTGCGCAAAATCATATCGTCGTAATCGTAAAAGCCGCGCTCAGCTAGAGCTTTTTCGTAGGCTGCCAGCACATCAGCCAGCGCCTCTAGTTTTTTCGCGGCTAGCTCGCCATTTAGGGTGAATTCGTTAGCCGAATTTTTGACGAGCCAATCGTTCTTCCAGACTGTTAGCGGTTTGGTAGAAGCAGCCTCATTTAGCGCTGACACCAGGCTCGTTCTGGCGCTAGTTGCTAGCGAATCATAACTAGCTTTGCTAGATTTTTGCATCAACTTTTCTATTACGCCCAAGCATTTTGTGAAGTATGACAAAGCCTTGCCTAGCTTGGTCGGCATTCTGGTAAAATCACTAAAAACCTGGCTGATTTCGGCGTTAGCGCTAGTCAAAAATTTAAGGTTGTCGGCAGCAATTCCTTTAAGTTCGCTAGCGCCGAGTAAGCCCCGTTTTACCTCAGAAATTGTGCTGATAATATCGTTAACTTTGGTAGTTTTTAAGGGGTTTTGATAGCTTAATTTATCGATAATCTTGCCAAGGATTTCGTGCTGGCCGAGCTCATCGACCGGATTCTCTAACTTGGCTTCGTTAAAATACTCAGGATAGTCACTGATTAGGTTGCCGCCGAAGGCGTGATAAGTCGAAATATTAACTTCGTAAGCCGCTTGGCCGATAAAACTGGTCAGCCGCTCGAGCATATTGGCTGCGCCGGCTTCCGTGAAAGTCAGACACAAAATATTGCTAGCTAGCGTGTCGGTTTTTTCGAGAATTCTGGCGACGCGTGCTGACAACAGTTGTGTTTTGCCGGTGCCCGGCCCCGCCAGCACCAGCATTGGCCCGTCAATCGCCTCGACCGCTTTTTTTTGTGCACTATTTAATTTTATCTTCGCCATTAGCTATAAATTATAGACTAGTGACGGTTAGTTCATTGTTCTGGGTTGGCCTTGAGCCAAATAGCCTTCACGCAGTCTAAGCAGAAGCCGGCAATTCCGTCATCGCCTAGCCGCTCAACTTGATTTATGGCCTCCGTGACACTGTTAGCTTGCTGAAGCGTACACATATTGGCGCAGTGTCCTGAGTAAATACCACCACGCTTGTCGGGATTGGCATAATTGGATGGCTTATTCATTCCCGATAGATGGGCAAATTCGTGGCGAGCTATGTGCTGGGTTAAGCGATTTTGCAGTGCTTCATCACGAGTAGCCTTTATAAAGCGTGCTACCGACTGAATGGAGAGTTGCCAGTCAAAAAGTGTACTGCCAAAAACGAAATTCGTGCCCTCAGCGTACATGTCTCGGTCGGTAATAATAAAATCAGCGGTACGGTTGCTCGCAACATCGGTGTCATCACCGAGGTTGAGTAAATATATATTTATATCTACCTGTTGGCGAGAGTTGTTATAAGACTGGACTTCAAATCTACTAATTGCACTTGCGGTATTTTGGCCACCAGTCGATATCTGAGGTTCTCGTCCCTGGATTATCATGACATCACGAATGCCTATAGCGGCCGAGTTAAACAGATCTGGGCGATCAGCATAAAGACTTGCGCTGGCGTTTAATCTAACAGCTTGCTGCACATTGTTGGTTATAACATATTATCGGAATAACAGCAATAAAGATATTAGCGCTCTAGTTCGTGGATTTTGGCGTGGTCGAGGCCGTAGTAATGGGCGATTTCGTGCCAGAGCGTGTGGCGGATCTGCTCTTTTAACTCCGACTCATTGTGGCTAAACGCCAAAATCGGATTTTTGAAAATGGTAATTCGGTCCGGCAGGGTTGGCTGGGCACCTTGGCGTCGAGCTAGCGGTACGCCTTGGTATAAACCGAACAACGTCTGGTCGCAGCGCAGCTTTAACTCTTCACGTTGCTGCGGAGTTGGTTCGTCCTCGAATAAAATGGCAACGTTCTTCAGATTGTCAATGTGCGTTTTTGGCAAGGTGGCCAGCGCTTTGTTAATTAAGGCCTGAAAATCTTCATCGGATAACTTTTGCATAGGCTAGGTTATTATAGCTTAAAGAAAAGTTATTCCAGCCGGGAGATGTCGGGGCCGGTACTGCCCTTGGCGTAAGTTTTGAGGCCCTGGTCGTCGCGGCTCCAGACGTCAATGACCGGCTCGATGATACGCCAGGCGGCGAGGACTTCGTCGCCGGTCGCGAATAGCGTGCGGTCGCCCTTGATGGCGTCAACTAGCACGCGCTCGTAGGCGTCGGGGTGACCGTGCTCGTCGAAAGTTTGCTGGTAGGAAAACTCCATCTTGGCCTGCTGAAGCTTGCGCTCGAAGCCTGGCCGCTTGACCCAGAGGTCGATCGAAATGCCCTCGTTCGGCTGTATATGAAATTTCAAAGTATTCAAGTGATTGTGGTCGCGAGCGACGGCCCGGAAATGGACAGCGACATTGGTTGTTTTTTTAGCTAAAGCCTTGCCGGTTTTAATGATAACCGGCACGCCGACCCAGCGCGGATTTTCGATGAAGAGTTTGATGGCGGCGAAAGTCTCGACGAACGAGTCACTTTTGTTCACCTCCTCCCGGTAGCCTTCGTACTGACCGCGGACGGCGCACTCTGACAGCTTGTCGGCGCGGATAGTTGCGACGTTGTCTAATAGCTGCAACTTCGAAGCATGTATAGCGCTCGAAGTAAATTCGGCCGGTTTTTCCATCGTGACGCTGGCGAGCAACTGTAATAAATGGCTTTGGATGAGGTCGCGCATAGCGCCGGTTTGTTCATAAAAGACACTGCGCCCTTCGATATCAATTTTTTCAGAAGCCGTGATTTCGATTTTATCAACGTGCTTGGCATCCCAGATGTCTTCGAAAATTGGATTGCGGAAGCGGAAAGTCAGGATGTTTTGAACAGTCTCTTTGGCGACGTAATGGTCGATACGGAAAATTTGACTCTCTTTGAAATATTTGGCGGTTTCTTCGATCAATTCCTTGCCAGATTCTAGGTCATAGCCAAATGGTTTTTCAAATAATAACCGTGTGGCGCCGCCATGCTTGCAGGCTTTATTAAGTCCGTGCAGGCCGAGCCGGTTGACAATTGTCATCAAAACGCCGGGCGGGATTGATAAGTAGAATAAGCGGTTTAAGCACATACCAGCTTGCTCCTCGAGCTCATCGAGATATTCGCCGAGCTGGCGATAGTGGTCCATGCCGACGAGGTCCATTTTGCGCATCGACATAATCGATTCGAGCTTTTTGAGATATTTGGGGTCGCAAACGTTATCCTTTTCGTGAATACAAACTTCCACCTGACTCATTAGCTGTTCCAGCGTGGTGTCGCCGCGTGTGACACCAACCACACGCGTACCGGGCGGCAGCAAATCGTTTTTAACCAACTCGTAAAGCGCCGGTAAAAGTTTTCGGCGGCTTAAATCACCGGTTATACCGAAGATGATGATAATCGCGGGCTTGAGCTCTTCGCTCTGCCAGTCCATCATTTGGATGCTGGTGTCTGCCTGCTCTGCCATTTTAGTGTTCTTTGTTTAGGTGGTGGCCACCGAACTTATTGCGCAGGGCTGCCAGCATTCTGGTGGCAAAATTAACTTCGCCGCGCTCGCTAGCCACGCGTACGTCTAGCGCTGTTTGAATCCCGGGCAGGTCGATTCCCCGAGATTTGGCAACTTCAAGTGTCCAGCGGGCTTCGCCGGACTCGGCCACGTAACCATCGATTTCGGACAGGCGCGGATTTTCTTCCATAATCTCGGCGCAGAGCTCGTTTAGGTCGCTGGCGATAATGCTAGCCTGCTGCCATACATGGCCAGCTGCGGCGAGGTCGAGCTGCTCATACGGCCCCTCGTGCAGCATCCGATAACCCTCCGCGAGTGATTCCATCACACCGTACTCAATAGCGTTATGGACCATTTTGACGTAGTGGCCGGCGCCGGATTCACCAAAGTAATGGTAGCCGCCGCGTGGCTGGCTCAGCGATTCTAATAGTGGCGTGATTTTGCTAAAGGCTTCTTGGTTGCCGCCGACCATCATCGAAAAGCCGTTCTTGATGCCCAAGATTCCGCCGCTCGTGCCGACGTCGACCAACTCGACGCCTTTGTTCCTGGCAATTTCGTAGCGTTTTTTGGTTAGCCTGAAATCGGAGTTTCCTCCGTCAATTACAATCGACGCGCTCGGCAGTACAGCTAGCCACTCGGCAAGCTCGCTGTCGACCACGTTGGCCGGGATCATCAACCAAACCACGACCGGTTGGCCGTCGAACATTTCGGCAGCTTTGGCTCGGCTAGCTGAACCGACGGCGCCCCTTTGAACTGCCAGCTTGACTGCTGCTGGTTCTGGATCGATCGCGATAACTTCGTGCTTATGTTCGAGGAAGCGCTCGACAATTTGCATGCCCATTTTACCTAGGCCTACGACGACTACTTTCATACTGTTAATTCCTCTCCTAATTGATCATTATAAACGACTGAGCTGTCGATGGATTTGAGGATTTGGACGGGTTGGGCTAGCGGCTGGTGGTGCTCATTCATTAGTGAATCCAGAACCGGCTTTTTTGTTTCTCCAAACATAAAGGTGAGGACTCTATTCATTTGCCGGATAGCGTCGAAGGTTATAGTAATTCGTTTGAAATCGGTCCATTCATAGCCAACCGCCAGGTCTCTGGCGATGCAGGCTGGAGAGTCAGGCTTGATACCGGCAATATGGTAATCGGAGCCGACGCCGAATTGGCCGATAGTGTAAGTCCGCTTAATTAACTCACCGGTCATTTTGGCTGTTATCGCGGCTGTATCAATTAGTGGCAGCTCTGGGTCGTGCAAGATTGGCATTGCTCTAGCCTGCTTGATATTAAGGCCAGCATCGAGTAATTGTTTCCAATTAGAATCGGGATGCCCGACCGAACCGTAGCGCTCATCCACTTGGGCCAGGATCAAATTTTTTGTTAATTCTTCGGGCAATTGTTCCATCGCTGCGATGGTGATGTCTATATTGCTGCCGCCCGAAAGAAACCAAGTGACTGGCACCGATTGTTTCAACGCGGACTGGAGCGTTTCGGCCAGTACGCCAGCAGCTTCTTTTTGTTCGATTTTGATAAAGCGCATTTGCTTATATTATGTCACAGAATTAGCCGACCAGGAGCGATAAGTATTGGTAAGGCGCTAGCGTAATGGTGAAGCTGCCGAGCTCGTCGATCTCTGTCAGCGGCTGGTCGGTGGCCATATCGATGACGCTAGCCCCTGCCGGCAGCACGTCACTAGCGATATTTACGCTGATTTCCTCATTCGCAAAGTTCAATACAGTGGCTTGCAGTTGGCCGCTGGTGAGCTTATGAATCATAGCTAGCGCAGCTTTAGAGCCGACCTCTGGAATGGCTAGTTGGTGCGCGGTTGCGAGCGAGCACTTTTCGCGAATTGCTAGGATTTGTTTTAGCTGGCTAGCGAATGAATTTTGATCTTGCAGCTGCTTTCCTAAGGAGCCGTAAAGGCTGGCGGCTTTTGGCAGACCTGCGCTGCTCGACTGAGCGTTCTCGTTTTCGCCCAAGAGATCGTAGGCACCGCGGTTAATCCAGCGGGTGTCACCATCAGCGATCAGCTCGCTGACCTGCGACTTATCTAGGGTTAGCGCGCCGACTAAATCCCAGCCAGAGAGCGCGAAGACGCCTGGCTGCCAGGCATTGAAAGCGGCTAGTAGCAAGTGCGCTTTTTTAATATTTTCAGTGTCGTCCGAGGTTAACTTATCTAGTTTTTTAACACCCAAAATACTAGCAATGAGGCTGGCGCTGGTACAAGCAATGCCGTTTTCAGTAAAAAGCAAATTGTAGCCCTGCGCCGTCAGCCTGCCAGCCAGCTCAGCGCGGATTTTTAGGCGCAAATCGGCACCAGTGATATCTTGGCCTTGGTAGCTGTAAACATCGTCTTTGTGCAATGTCCAGAAATGGACCAGCTCGTAGGTCAGATCGTCGTGGTTCTGCAAGGCGTGGACTAACGAAGCCGGATCGATGCCGAATTCCAACGCGCTTTTCAGGGTCAGGCGTAGAAATTCGCTGTCGCCTGTCACGAGAGCGTGGTGATAGGCTGGTCGGTTGATGAAGTCGTAGGACAAATCGGCGCCGGATTCGGTCAGTGCTTTGATGTCGTCGAGCGCCAGGTTCAATTCCTGAAAAGTGAAGCCGCCGAGTTTCCGGACCATACCGGAAATTAATAGGTTGGCAGCTTCAGACAAGGGGTGGCCCTCAGACCAGGCGGGGTTATCTTCGTCACCTTTTTCGATGCCAAGGAAGCCGTTAGCGTCTAGTCGGAGCGCGCTCGAGCCCAGCTCGCCGAGAGAGTGTAGTGCGTCGCCAATGACTAGTTTCATTGCGGCGAAGCTGGGGTCAAGCCAGTTTAGCGAGGGCTGGCCGGCCTTGAAATAATGCAGATAAACCCAGCGATGATCGCGGCCATCAACCCCTCGAACCACACCAGTCGCGCTCCAGTTGGTCTCTTTGACGCCGGATTGGTAGAAGATGACTCGTGGCAATTTACCGATGATGTAGCCGCGACGCTTGAGCTCTAATTCTTGCTCAGCGGAGAGATTAGCCGAATGAAAGCTATCCGGAATTTTTGGCAATAGATCCCAATCGTCCGGCCTGATTTCGACCATATGGTAAATGCCTGGATGGTCACGGTAATTCATCTCGGCGAGGCGAAAGTCATAGCCCTTACCGGTGTGGCCGGGGATGATATCGTCTATGATAATACCGTTATGGCGCCCCGCGGTAGCGGCCATCTCGCGAAATTGCTTCTCTGTGCCGAAAGTTTCATCGATGTCTGTGCTAATTCTGTCAAAATGACCATCAATTGTTGGTGTTAGGCGCCAGCCTTCAACGCCGCCGGCGCGCTTCATCGGGCCGGTGTGGAGACCGGTGATACCAATTTGCTCGAAAATTGACCACAATTCATCCTCACCAAGCGCAGATAGGATCGATTGATTTGCCTTCGTCATCATTGACGCCGGATAAGCCGTGAACCAGACGCTGGCTTTCTTAACGGCAGCCCTCGGCCGCGGCCGGGCGTAGGGATTCTGCCACATCGACGCCTGGCCCGAATATTTCATCGCCAGTCGGTTAGCCTGCCCCAGCATCGACTCGCGCGTCAGCCAATTAACATAAGATTTATTACTAGCGCTGGCCGGTCCCAAGCCCTTGATTTCGATTGGGATTGGCCCATTAAGGGCGAGCCGTGTTCGACGCCACAGCTCTTTCGGTCGCGCTGGATAGAACTGCCCCGCGAAGAAGCTGGGCTTGTTCTGCTTTTTGCCCTGCCTCTTGGCGGTCCGCCGGGCGCGGAATTTCGCTAGGGGTTGGAACTTAATTTTTATCATTCTAGCTCTAAGTTTAGGCGCCACCAACGCTAAATTCCAGAGCCATTTACTTCTTCTATGCCCCACTACTGTCCGCATTAACCTAAACCTTGATCAGTTGGCTCTAGCGATTGTCTAGCTTGCGAGGCGTATATGATTGCCGGCCGACGTCTTCGTGTGTAACCTGCAGATAGCCTACCAAAATAATTATCAGCAAAATGAGTACACCGGCTACTGGCCCATCACCCCAACCCAGCCCGCCGACGGCTGGGGTTTTGCCCGTCCAATCAGCAAACGAAGCGCCGAGCGGTCGAGTGAGGATGTATGCGAACCAAAAGGAGAATATAGGACTCCATTTGAAGATCCGGTAGCCCACACTCGGGATGGCAAAGATTATCGCGAATACAATCCCAGCCGACAAGAAGCCAAGGTGGAATGTAAAGGCTGCCAGGTCGCCGGCTGCCGTGCCAAGGGCAAAGGTCGCGAGCACTGTCGCCCAGTAGAACGCTTCTCTTCTGGTGGTCGTGATACTGTGAATAGAGAGTGTCCCCTCGGTCCTCCGCCACAAAAAGAATACGATGGCGAGTATTATGGCGAACGCAATTGTTGATACGAGGTAAGGTACGCCAAGCACGACATGCGTGACATCAGCCGCCATGGTACCGAAGATTGCTACCATTAACACCGCCAGCCAATATACCCATGGAATATATTTGCGAGTCCTAAATTGCAGCCATAGCACGGCCACAAAGACAATAAAGCCAGATGTGACGGCAGCGTATGGATTAAAATGAAAAACCAAAAAATCTGAAGTTGATTCGCCCACAGCAGTCGTGAGCAACTTGATAATCCAGAAGAGCAAAGTTACCTGCGGAACTTTGCGCAGCATGCGGGTAGCCATCGGTCTCATATACCCATTCTAATCCATCATAAGGCTAGCTTGAGTTCATTTTGGCTCACCACAATAGACGCAAGTCAGTAGTTGCTCCAACCTAAGCATGAGTTTTTTATAACCTGACAACTTCTAATTATCGTTCCCACTGCAGTGCGACAGTTCCGTCTGGTTGGAGTGTTTGTCCATAGGTAAATATCAATTCTTCAGCTAGTGATAATGAGCCATCGAGTTCGCGGGTGCCAGAAGGATTAATGTCGGTAGAATTTTGGGGGTATCGCGTACTTAGTGCGTGGACAACCAGCAGCTCGTCACTTGTATTGATAAGCTTATATGGTCTGCTGCCACCATCCCCTGGCGTCACTCTGACTTCAGAGCTCTCTCGCATATCGAACTTGCCTACGAATGGAAGTACTAGCCGTCCTACCCCTTTTATTACACGCAACTTCAACGCATCATCTGGAGCAGTTTGCTCTCCCATGAAACTCGGCCAGTAGCTATTACTCTGCCAGCCCCCAGGTAAGAGACAGATGGCATCTCCTTTTCGTTGCTTGTCACCGCTTTGGAGCCCAAAAGTAAAGGCTTTGATATGAGGATAGAAAGAGCCACCGGCTATGCGTAAATCCTTCGTTGCCACTAACGCGTCAACATCCTGCCGCACGTCATTAACTGTCTCGTAGGCCCTGTTCATAAGTTAATTATATAATGCATGTATTAAATATGCAATCTCTGCCTTCACCAGCTCTAACTTAGTTAGTCCTTAGAGCCACGCATTTAAATAACTGGCTAATACTTAACTTTGCTCAAATCCGCTAGTTTTTAGACTCTTTTTCTTCTGACTTCGAGTCGAACTCATACAGCGCACCGGGGCGGAATAATACCAGGCGCACTTCATTAGCGACGTAATGCTTGGTGAGCGTAGACATAATCTCTGGATTGTGGAGATCCTCTCCTAGGCATGCCTGCATTTGCCCGCCCCAAGCCCTGTCGGTGAAATCAAATAGCGGAGTTGGTTGATTTACGTTCAGACAGCCGTAATCGCCGCCAACTTGATCGCAGTGCAAGCAAAAAATGCCACGCGTTACCTTTTCGCTGAAGTCAGGATTTTCGTACTTGCCATTGTAAGTATCGATGGCCACGCGCGAGGGCAAAAATCCATATTCCATTAGCGCGGTTAGGGCGTCATCTAAATTCGCCCTGAAGCGGCTCATTATGTCTAGAATCGCTGCCTCGTCAATCTTTTCATAGCCAACAAGCTGCTCACACGGTAACGCCATCCGCCGACCAAAGTAGCTACAAAAATCTTCCTCTGTCCTGTTGTAGCCTTCCGACGGATCGTATTGAACCACCCTCCAAAAATAGTGGCCAATCTCATGCCCAAAGGTTACCTGATGGAGCTGCATCTCGGGGTTCAGGTGTATCTCGATGGGCTGGCCAAAGCTAGTGTTGCCAGGGAGACCGACAATTTCGCCGCGATCCGCTCGGCTAGTTATCTCATAATTATACGGAATGCCGATTTTAGCGCTCGTCAGATCAATGTTCAGGCGACCATCGTCATCATAGACAGCATACTCGTCGATGAATTCTTGCGCTCCGGTTCGCTTGAAAAAGTGCTCCGCGAAGTAGTCGTAATCTTTAGGAATCTTCTCGCGCTCGGCCTTGGCCATATCTTCCAGCAACAAACGGAAATCCGCAGATATCTCTGTCTGCTCGTCTTCTATACGCTCCAAGAGACTCCTCTTGTACTCGGGCCTGATCCATTCATAATCTGGATCCGGAATCGCCGGGACATCCGAAGTGTAGCGCTCGCTCATTTACGAATATTTTAGAAATGTATCTGTGCTTTTGCAAATTATTCTCGGTTCCTCTGTGGCTGGCCGAGTTCTCAGCTTCGCTGAACAAAAGAAAATGAGTTAGGCCAAAAACCTAACTCACTTTCTTTGGCTCAGCTCGCCGGTCTTGAACCTTTAACTGTCTGCTTCTTATAATAACTTGGCCAACAGACTGGGCAGACCGGCAATTCACGGCTCTTATCGAACTTGTGGCCATTCGAACAGGTTTTGGTGCCATAAGCGACAGTGGTTACAAGCCATGATTTTTGAATAAGCTTCCTAAGTTCTGCGGATGACAGCTTACCTATATCCTGTCTCTTATACACATCT
>JARIHJ010000083.1 GCA_029288335.1 Candidatus Saccharimonadota bacterium | reverse complement strand
TCAAGTTCTCTCTGTTCGATGCCATCGGTGACTGCGCCTGGGCAGTCGCAGTCACCCTGCTCGGCTACTATGTTGGTAGCCACATTCCGGGCTTGGACCATTATATTCTACTGCTAGTTGCCGCGGCCGTGGTCATTAGTTTCGCCCCTGTTATCTGGCATTTGCTAGCGAGGCGGAAAAAAGCTAGAGGCTGAGTTTCATCTTACCAAGCTCCAGCATATCGAGCAGCTCGAGACTATTTGCAGGTTTTATGTATGGACGCTGGTGGCGTTGCTCGGGAACTTCGTGAGTTCTTGCACTAGCGAGCTTTAGCAGGGGCCCCCAATCGTGTTCAAATCTAAAATCGGAATCAAGCTCCGAATCGCTGGCTTCGGCCCTGGCAATTGCTAGTGCAGCACTAGTAATTAGTGACATGTTATGGTGGGTAGCTTCGCGACCGGTAGTTTCAAGATAGGCACTAGCGCTTACCGCGAAGCGGGCCAGCGCCACGAGCGCTGGCGGCTCAACCGCTAGTTCGTGTATCAAGTCACTAGCGGCCATTAGCAAATACTGGCTGGCGCGCTGGTCGGGCGGCAAGCTCCTATCCGGCATCATCATTTAGCTATTTTAACATTTTTTGTAGATATTGGCCAGTGTAGCTGTTTTTGTTCCGAGCAACTTGTTCGGGCGTACCGCTAGCGATAACTTCGCCGCCAGCCGCGCCGCCTTCTGGCCCCATATCGATAATGTGGTCGGCATTTTTGATGACATCTAAGTTGTGCTCAATAACGATAATACTGTTACCGGCATCGACTAGCGCGTGCAACATTTTGAGTAACTTATCGACATCGGCTAGGTGCAGCCCTGTCGTCGGCTCATCCAGGATGTAAAGCGTGCGGCCGGTAGCACGGCGGGACAATTCGCTGGACAACTTAATGCGCTGGGCTTCGCCGCCGGATAGGGTCGTCGCCGGCTGACCCAGGTGGATGTAGCCAAGGCCAACATCAACTAATGTCTGCAACTTTCTGGCAATCGACGGCTGGTTTACGAAGAATTCGAGTGCTTCCTCGCACGTCATATCGAGCACTTCCGAGATATCTTTACCTTTATACTTTATATCTAGTGCCTCGCGGTTGTAGCGGCGGCCGTGACAGACTTCGCATGGCACATAAACGTCTGGCAAAAAGTGCATTTCGATTTTGATGATGCCGTCGCCCTTGCAGTTTTCGCAGCGCCCCCCCTTGACGTTGAAACTAAATCTGCCCGGGCTGTAACCTCTCAATTTCGCTTCCGGCACGCTGGCAAATAATTCGCGAATTGGCGTAAATAAGCCGGTATAAGTCGCTGGATTTGATCGCGGCGTCCGGCCAATCGGACTTTGGTCGATCACGATAGCTTTATCGAGGTTCTTAATTCCCTCAATGTCACTATGTCGGCCAGGCACCAGATTCGCTCGCATTAGCCGGGCCTGTAATTCTTTGGCGAGGATGTCGTTGATTAGCGAAGATTTGCCCGAGCCGGACACACCGCTGACGACAACCAGTACCCCCAGCGGAATTTCGACGTCGATGTTCTGCAAATTGTTTTGACGGGCACCCTTGATAACTAGCTGCTTGCCGTTGCCCTTGCGGCGAGTCTTTGGTGTCGCGATTTTCAGGTTGCCGACCAGAAATTGGCCAGTTAAGCTA
>JARIHJ010000068.1 GCA_029288335.1 Candidatus Saccharimonadota bacterium | reverse complement strand
CTCATCATTTATGATGGGCTGTTTGCTTCTCGTAGAAGCGAGTGGGTTGAACCCGATCAGAGCAGCCGAAGGCTGTGAGGGTTCGCAAGGAGTTAAGCGCGCAGAATTCGTGAATTCGAGCACTGGAGCGACGGAATAGCGGCTTCAACCGCGTCATCCCTCTCTCTCCGCCATGATTAAAGTGTTAAAATTAAGCTTATGCTAACGGCTTTTTTCAAATGGTGGTATGGCGCCGGCTGGGTGGCGGTGGCAAAGGGCGTGTCGAAACGAACTGCTAGCCTGAACGCCAGCTTATCTACCACCAGCTTGCTGCGCACCTTGTTCGCGCCGTGGCGGCGGATTATCACTTATCCAGGAGCGGGCTTGGACGCCAAGATGCGCGCACTAGCCGATAACTTATTCAGCCGTGTCGTTGGTTTTTTCGTGCGCCTATTCGTGCTTATCGCGGCCGGCTTAATGCTGGTTTTAGTTACGCTAGCGACTCTCATTGAAACACTAGTTTGGCCGCTGCTGCCACTCGGGATCATCGTGTTTATAGTACTGGCGGTAACAGGATGAACCCGAACTTGTGGTCGACTCGCGCCAAAGAGGCTAGGTTAGCCAAAAAAATCGGCAAAGCTGGCGGAAATTTTCTATCAGGGCTCTCGACATTGGCAGTAATTATCGGGATTATACTCGAAGTAACTAAGCACTATCCACGGCTAGGTTGGCTAGCGCTCGCTCTCGGACTACTTCTCGCCATCATCGCTCGTTGGTACTTTAGCTGGTTAGCAATCTTACCAGCCAATATGAAGTCGGCTAGGCTTGAAGACCAACTGGCCGCTAGTGTGCTAGCATTATTACCGCTTAAAAAAGAGCTAAATCCTCGGGCCTCCTGGCAAGCCTTGGTTGGCCACTGGCAGGAAATATTTATCACCAACCATTTTCTGCTAGCACCCGAGACGATCGCTAATTTATTAAGTGAAAACGCCAGCGATATGCCCGCTGTTTGGCAAAAAGCCAGCGAAATCGCCACAGCTAACAGCGCTAACGCCATCGAGCCAGGCTTCATCGCAAGCGCGCTGCTCGCGACTAGCGCTCCGGTCGAGCAGTTATTCCGCCAAATCAAATTGCGAAAAGAAGACATCGACGAAGTGGCTGGCTGGCTGGCACGCGGGCTAGAAGAAATGAACCGGCCGAAGCAGGCCTTCGGCGGCGTCGGCCGCGACTGGGCATTTGGCTACACGCCGCTTTTGGATCGCTTCGGTGGCAATATCAGTACCGCCATTGCCGCGCACGGCGCTAACTTTGCCTGGCTGGCCGCCAGCAACAGCGTCGCTGCTATCGAAAACGCTTTCAATAATCACAGCGGCGCGGTTGTCATCGTCGGCGAGCCGGGCAGCGGCAAAACTTCCCACGTCTATGCTTTGGCGCAGAAATTAATCGAAGGCAAGACTGTGCAGACATTAGCCTATCACCAAATTATCGGCCTTAACGCCAGCCAAATTATTTCTAGCGCCCGCGGCCCGGGCGAGCTGGAACGGATTATGCTGGCGCTGACCAACGAAGCCGTTCACGCGGGACATATCATCTTGTTCCTAGACGATGCCGAGCTATTCTTGAGCGGCGGTGCTGGCCCATTCGACGCTACCAGAATTTTGCAGCCGCTACTCGAAAACCGAGCTGTGCCGCTAATACTCGCACTCACGCCAGGTGACTTTCAGCGATTACGTTCAGTGAACCCCAGCTTTGCCGGCTTATTAACACCGGTGATATTACCCGAACCACCGGAAAGGGACGTTATGCGAATCCTCGAAGACACGGCAGTCGGCTTCGAAAACCGACACAGGGTCATTATTGCTTATGAAGCGCTATGCGAAGCCTACAATCTATCTGGCCGCTATGAGCAGGATAAGGCTTATCCAGGCCGCGCCATTGATTTACTAGAGCAATCAGTCTCGCACGCCGTAAATGGCAAGATCGTCACCGCCGCTAGTGTCCAGCAGGCGATCGAGCAAACTCACGGTGTCAAGGTGGCCAGCGCTAGCGCCGCGGAAGCCAGCGAACTATTGAACCTAGAAGACAAAATCCACGAGAGGATGATTAACCAAACCAGGGCGGTCCAAGTTGTCAGCGCGGCTCTTCGCCGGGCTCGAGCCGGCGTCGCCAACACCAACCGGCCGATCGGCAGCTTCTTATTCCTCGGCCCAACTGGCGTCGGCAAAACCGAGCTCGCAAAATCTATTGCCGCGACTTACTTTAACAGCGAGCAGAATATGATCCGACTCGATATGAGCGAATACCAGCAGGAGAGCGACGTCTCGAGGCTGCTAGCTAGCGGCGCCAATGAGACATCAAGCTTAATTTTAAGCATTCGCCAGCAGCCATTTTCAGTAGTTTTACTCGATGAAATCGAGAAAGCCCACCCAAATATTCTGAATTTATTATTACAATTGCTCGATGAAGGCCAGCTCACCGACGTCAGCGGCAAACCAGCCAGTTTCAAAGACGCGATAATTATTGCCACATCGAACGCCGGCGCCGATACCATTCGCCAGAAAATCGAGGCCGGCGAGCAACTAGAAAGTTTCGAAAAAGAATTCACCGATCACCTCATAAATAGCGGCCAATTCAAGCCGGAATTATTAAACCGATTCGATGAGATCGTACTGTTTAGGCCCCTGAAGCCAGAAGAACTGAATCAAGTCGTTAAGTTAATGCTGGCCGAAGTTAATAAAACGCTAGCGCGGCAGAATGTCACCATCGAGCTGACCGATGCGGCTATCGCTAAAATCGTCACGGTTGGCAACGATCCTAGGCTCGGGGCGCGGCCAATGCGCCGTGCCGTCCAAACAATGGTCGAAGACCAAGTCGCCAATCGTATCCTGGCCGGCCAAATCCAACCCGGCGACAAAATCACCCTCGACGCTAGTGATTTAGACTAGCCGCCGAACGGCGAGGAGCGCTAGTTCGCTTACAGTCGCGAGCCCTACATCTCTCGGAACTTCAGAATTATCAAAGCGAATCGCCCGCGGGGGGCTAGTAGTGTTAATGGCAAAAGCTTGTGCTAGCGCAACTGCTGGCTGGCCGGCAATTAGCTCGACTGGATTTTCTGGGTCGATATAAGGCGCTTGGCGGCGATTGCGATCGGCTAGCCGGCGCTGATTTACCATTTCGGTCGCATCCGCAAGCTCGGCAGATGTAGGATTCTTATTGCCGCCATCAGCCAAATAGCGACTAGCCGCGGCTTCAGCGCTGCAAGCAATCACTAGCTCTAACACTATTGGCACTTTATTTTTCGTTAACCAATTAGCCAACTTGGTGCGTAAGTTTCGACCGTCAAACATTAGCACGGCCGCATTGCTGACAAGCGCTAAATCGGCAGCTTTGACTCGCCACAGGCCAGCTGCCGCCTGGACAAAATCCATCTTGCCAACTTCCGACACTAGCGCATTAACCTCAGGCAAATCCAGCTCACTGGCGTCGTAATCTGTTTCATAAATTTCGTGACCCGAAAGCACTTTTTGCACCGCCGGCTCTAGCCAATCAGCCTCAGCTACAGTTGGCTTAGACTTTAGCGCTAGAACTGTTAATCGGCGGAAAAAATTGCCAGCCACAATCACGCTAGTTGAGTAACCATTTTGCTCAAGCGTGGCTTGAATGGCGCGGCCCACAGCCGTCTTGCCGCTTTTTGATTCGCCATCCAGGAATATCGCCAACATTTCATTTATAATATCAGTATGCTCAAGGTTTACTCCTGGAATGTGAACGGTATCAGGGCAGTATTGCGCAAGGGTCTGTGGCAGCCATTTATCGACGAGGAAAAGCCGGATATTCTGTGCCTACAGGAGATTAAGGCCAAGCCGGAGCAATTCGAACTCGACCTAGACGGCTACCGTGCGTTTTTTTACCCAGCCGAAAGGCCGGGGTATTCCGGCACAGCGATTTTAAGCAAAATTCAGCCCCTCCAAATCATAAACGGCTTCCCGAAAGAAATTATTAGCAAATACAAAGTCCAAGGCGAAGATACATACGGCGACGCTAACACCGAAGGGCGTGTCATTGCTGCCGAGTTCGATAATTTTTGGCTCGTGACCGTATACACCGTCAACGTGAAAGACGATCTAAGCCGATTGGCGGTACGCACTAGCCACTGGGACCCAGCGTTTTTGGCCTATTGCAAGCAACTCGAAAAATCCAAACCGGTGATATTCTGTGGCGATCTAAATGTTGCTCACACCGAGGATGATCTGGCTAATCCAAAGCCCAACCGCGGCAAACGCGGCTTCACCGACGAGGAACGCGCCGGTTTCGACAAGCTTGAGCAGGCTGGCTTCGTCGACACCTTTAGAATGTTCAAACAGGGTAATGGCTACTACAGCTGGTGGTCGCACTTCGCCAACGCCCGCGAGCGTAACGTCGGCTGGCGCATCGACTATTTCCTCGCCAGTGAATCTCTAAGAAGCAAAATCAAATCCGCCGAAATCCATCCCAAAATCTTCGGCTCCGATCATTGCCCGGTATCGATTACTCTGGATGTATAAATTAGCTAGCGCTTGGCGGCACGCTTGCGCTTCAGTGGATCGAGCTCGCGCTTCCTGAGCCGCAGTGACTTTGGCGTGGCTTCTAGGAGTTCGTCGTTTTCGATAAAGTCGAGCGACTGCTCCAAGCTCAAAATCGTCGGCGTCG
This sequence comes from Candidatus Saccharimonadota bacterium, assembly GCA_029288335.1. Lineage (GTDB taxonomy): Bacteria > Patescibacteriota > Saccharimonadia > Saccharimonadales > UBA4665 > JARIHJ01. Next base: position 3,332 of record JARIHJ010000068.1, on the reverse strand, counting down.
TCAGTTGAACCACACCATCAGAGCTCTTGCTACGCATATTGGTCAGGTGCTTGGCTTTACATACGTTAATCTCGAGATCCTCTTGCCGCGAATTCAGACCAATGATCTGCCCAGCATAAACTTGCTCTGCCGGACCAATAAATAATGTGCCACGAGCCTCGGCCGTTTCAAGTGAGTAGGGCATTGTCGTGCCGGCTTCAAACGCCACCAAAGCGCCATTTCTTAGCTGCTTTAATGCGATGCCGAGTGGCTGGTAACCAGTGACGAGCGAATTCATAATAATTGTGCCTTTTGTCGCCGTCATCAATGTGTTGCGCAGGCCGAGCAGCGCGCGCGTCGGCAATTCGTAGATTAATTTCGTAGTGCCTTTCGGGCTAGCAAATTGTTCCTTGAGGTTGGCGCGGCGTTGGCCCAGCTCGGTCTGGACGGCACCGACGTGCTCGGCCGGAACTTCAATAATTAACTCCTCAACTGGTTCTTTCTCGACACCATCTTCCATTCTGGTAACGACTTGCGGACGGCCAACTTCGAATTCGTAGCCCTCGCGCCGCATAGTCTCGATCAACACCGATAAGTGCAGCTCGCCGCGGCCAGAGACTAGAAAGCCGATGCCGTTATCCTCGACCTTAAGGCCAACATTGGTCTCGGTTTCTTTCCTTAAGCGCTCGCCAATCTGACGCGAAGTGCTGAATTCGGCCTCACGGCCCTTAAATGGTGACGTGTTCGGACCGAGACTTATCTGCAAGGTCGGCGCCTCGACTTCGAGCACCGGCAGCGCTTCAGGATTATCAGCATCAGCGATGGTCTCACCAATTTGCGCGTCAGAGATTCCAGTCAGCTGGACGATATCGCCAGCCACCGCCATTTCAGACTCTAGTTTGCTCGTCACGTAGCTAGTGAAGACTTGCTCGACTTTGGCCTTTGCTAACGAGCCGTCCTTCTTGCATAAAGCTACCATCTGGCCGGGCTTAATTGTCCCACGCGATATCCGGCCGATCGCGTATTTGCCCTTGAAATTATCCCAGGCCAGCGCTGCCACTAGCATTTGAAATGGTTTATCGAGCTCGACAGCCGGGGCAGGGATATCATTAACGATCGCATTGAAAATTACGTCCAGATTGCCAGGCGAGTCTAGGCCGCTAGGCGCATCCTGCCAAGCCCGGCCATCACGGCCGACCGCGTAATAAGTCGGATACTGCAACTGCGAGTCATGGACCGCCAGCTCGAGGAACAGATCGGCAACTTCGTCCTCCACCTGGGCAATCCTGGCGCCGGATTTGTCAATTTTGTTGATGATCACGATCGGTTTCAGCTCGAGCGCCAGCGCCTTACCCAGCACGAATTTGGTCTGAGGCATGACGCCTTCCTGCGCATCGACGATCAGAATACAGCCATCGGCCATATTCAAAGTTCTTTCGACTTCGCCGGAGAAATCGGCATGCCCGGGCGTATCCACGATGTTAATCCGATAGTCGCCGTGTTGAACAGCCGTAACCTTGGCGGTAATCGTAATGCCACGCTCGCGCTCTTGGTCAAGGCTGTCCATGATCAGCTGCTGGCTCATCTCGGCTTGGTTATCGCGGAACATATGCGACTGCTTTAAAAGCCCATCGACCAGCGTTGTCTTGCCGTGGTCGACATGGGCGATAATCGCAATATTCCTAATTTTGCTCGGATCCTGGCTCATAAATTCTTATAGTTCTTTTGAAGGCAATAAAAAAGCGCTCCCCGAAATGAAGCGCTAACTTCCGAGCAATTATACCCCAGTTAGCCACCTATTACAACGAAAAGTATTAGAATAATGAAATGCATCCAAACAATCGAGTCAAAGTTTTTACTGACAAATTTCCGCTGCTCGGGCCGATTATCTGGATTTTGTCGGCGCAATATTTCGCGGCACAGATCATCGTCGCCAGCACCTGGCCGAAAGGTTACGACTGGGCAGGCAATTTCATTAGTGACCTCGGTAATACCACCTGCGGGCAATTCGCCAGCCGTTACGTTTGTTCGCCCGACCACCCGCTGATGAATATTTCGTTCATTCTGCTTGGGATAATAATGGCTGCCGGCTCGCTATTGATCTATCAGGAGTTTCGCGAGAGCAGGGCATCGTTAATTGGCTTTTCATTGATGGCGCTAGCCGGGCTCGGCTCAGTGCTAGTTGGCGCCTTCCCAGAGAATACCGTCACTGGTATGCACGTACTCGGTGCGTTTTTAGCACTAGGCGTCGGCGATGTCAGCATAATAATTTTAGCCAGAGCGCTAGGAAACGTGCGACCAGGCTTCCGGATTTTTACGCTATGGATAGGCATTATCAGTCTGGCTGGCTTTTTACTTTTTATCAGCGGAGCACACTTTGGCGTTGGCCGCGGTACATTCGAAAGAATCGCCAGCTACCCGCAAACCCTCTGGCTAATTCTATTCGGTATTTATATGTCCGCCAGCCACTACCGCCACAGAAGGCTAAAGTCCAGCTAATGATCCAGGGCAAAGAGCAATCAAAAGCTCGCAAAAATAATTCGCCCGATACCGGCGGGCTGCAAAAGCTGTTCAATACAGAGCTAAGTTTTTCTTTCTTGCAGTTCCTAAAATGGGTACTGGTAATTTTTGATGTGATTTTCTGCTTGCTTGTCGCAACCGGCTACTGGCAATTTGCCGATACCGGCGCCCGCAGCCATGCTTATTTCGTCGCCGCAACTTACCTCACTATCGCGTTAGTCCAGCTCCCATTCCTGGCGATTTACTTCATAGCCAAATTCCTCACCCGCTTACATAAACGCTAGCGCCTGGCTAAACAGATACGAAAGTGATAGGCTAAAAGCTAAATGGAGAAGTGAGGGTGCCAAAATTTAATGACATAAATTTACAAAAATGGCAGGAATCCAAAGTCTGGACCGACAGCCTCTGGCTAATTCCGGAACGAGATAGATCTGGTAAACATAGCAATTTCTATCACGGCAATTTTGTACCGCAAATTCCGCATCAACTGATATTACGCTACACCAAGAAGGGCGATATAGTTTTCGATCCATTCCTGGGTAGCGGTACTACCGCCTACGAAGCCGAAAGCCTAGGCCGTAATTTTATAGGCATCGAAATTCAACCAGAGCTAACTAGTTACATCGCCAAAAACCTGGAGTCCACCAGTAATTTTGCCGAATTAATTACAGGTGACAGCACGCAAAAAGCTACTTTCAATAAGGTCAAAAAAACTCTCGCGAAAAATCAAAAAGAGCAGATCGATTTGGCAATTCTACATCCACCATACGCTGATATTATTAAATTTAGCGATTTGCCTGGTGATTTGTCTAACCTGTCTCTTATACACATCT
>JARIHJ010000060.1 GCA_029288335.1 Candidatus Saccharimonadota bacterium | reverse complement strand
AGATGTGTATAAGAGACAGTTTTTTAACTAATTTTCAAGCGTAATTATAAACTATTCAAACAGGTCTGACTTCATTTGCCCCATTTTGTGAGCCAATATTCCTTGAGGGCGGAGACAGTTAGTGTCGATAAGAAGAAGCCTATAACGGGGACAAGAGCATTTATCCAAGGGTTAATGTGAACGACAAAGTACAAATAGCAGACGACCACTAAATACGTCAATACTATGATCGCTAGGCGGCGCTGCCAACTGGTCTCCCAGGCTTTATCGGCCTCGACGCGCTTGTTGCGAGCTTCGAGCTTCTCAATCCTTTGCAGCAAGTCTGCATTGTCTGTCATTGCTACAATTATTAAATAATGAAAGTGGAATTGCCAGCGGGGGAATATGTCGTGGCTGTTAGCGGTGGAGTGGACAGTGTCGTACTGCTGGATTTGCTGGCAAAAGAGAAAAATTTAAGGCTAATGGTGGCGCATTTTGACCACGGCATTCGGGACGACTCCAGCGAAGATAGAAAATTCGTCGAGAGTTTAGCTAAAAAGCGAGAATTGTCATTTGTTTTTGCCGAAGGCAAGCTGGGCCCGAATGCCAGTGAGGCGCTGGCTAGAGAAAAGCGCTATGAATTTTTACAAAAAACCAGAATCGCTAACGGCGCTAGCGCGATAGTTACAGCCCATCACCAGGACGATGTCATTGAAACGGCGATTATTAATTTGCTGCGCGGCACCAACCGCCGCGGACTGGCGTCATTAAAAGATACCGCTACCGTCAAGCGCCCGCTGTTAAATAATCCAAAGCAACAAATCAAAAGTTATGCAGTTAAAAACAATCTAGCTTGGAGAGAAGATCCAACCAACGCGAACACCAAATATTTAAGAAATTATGTGCGGCACGAGCTGGTGCCGAAGCTCGGACCGAGCGGCCGTCAGCAATTACTAGCAATTATTAATAAGGCTAGCCAGCAAAACTCAGAAATTGACACTGTGCTAGCTAACCTAGTTGGGGCTGGTTTGGACCGCGCGGTTTATAGAAGCTACGACGCCAGCCTTGGCCTGGAGCTAATAGCGGCTTGGCTGCGCGCGAACGACATCACCGGTTACGATAGAAAAACTCTGGCCAGGCTAGATACAGCGATTCGCTCTGCCAGGAATGGCACGGCTCATAATATCATCGGTGATCAGATGCTAGTGATCAGCCGGAATGGCTTAGCACTCGAAAGGCTAGAGCGCTAGTTTTAGCGAAAATTTACTGCTATAATTAGATGGTAGACGGAGAAAGAATATTTGAATCCACAGAGACTACGCCCGAAAACGCCGCAAAAAGGCGGCAAAAACAACCGGAATTTCAAAAATGCCGGATTTGTGGCTCTGATTATTTTATTTGGCCTGATAATTTGGGCGGCTTACAGCCAGCCATCTTCCTTAAAAGAAATTCCGCTGACTACCGCCGTTCAGCAAAATAACGCTGGCGACTACGCCAAAATCGACATCAAGGGCAACGAGCTCGACATCACCAAGAAGGGTGAAGGCAGCGCCAGCCTGAAGACCTATGACGACCCGAACGCGACCTTGAAGCAGCAAGGCTTCGACACCTCTAAAGCGGTGATTAAGTACGAACCTGAGAGCAACGGCAGCTCGTTTTGGCTGACTCTAGCCGGCTCGATCATTCCGATTATCATCATTGCCGCCATCCTGTACTTCATCTTGAAAAGCGCGCAGGGGCAGGGTAATCAGGCGCTGTCTTTTGGCAAGAGTCGGGCGCGGCTTTACGGCAACGAGAAGGACAAGATCAGCTTTAAGGATATCGCCGGTAGCGATGAATCAAAGCAAGACCTCGAGGAAGTTGTCGAATTTCTGAAGTTCCCGAAGAAATTTGCCGGCGTCGGCGCGCGCATCCCGAAGGGTGTATTGCTGGTCGGACCACCCGGAACCGGTAAAACTATGCTGGCACGCGCAGTCGCGGGTGAAGCCAATGTGCCGTTCTTCAGCATTTCCGGCTCGGAATTTGTCGAAATGTTTGTCGGTGTTGGTGCCAGTCGGGTGCGTGACTTGTTTGCCAAGGCGAAGAAAAACTCACCCTGCATTATCTTC
>JARIHJ010000009.1 GCA_029288335.1 Candidatus Saccharimonadota bacterium | reverse complement strand
CGGATAAAAGTTACCCCGGGGATAACAGGCTTATAGCGCCCAATAGTTCACATAGACGGCGCTGTTTGGCACCTCGATGTCGGCTCATCTCATCCTGGGGCTGGAGCAGGTCCCAAGGGTCCGGCTGTTCGCCGGTTAAAGAGGTACGCGAGCTGGGTTCAGAACGTCGTGAGACAGTTCGGTTTATATCCGCTGTGGACGCAAGGAAATTTGAGAGGATTTGCCCCTAGTACGAGAGGACCGGGGTGAACGCACCGCTGGTGTACCAGTTGTCATACCAATGGCATCGCTGGGTAGCTATGTGCGGAGCAGATAAGCGCTGAAAGCATATAAAGCGCGAAACTGACCTCAAGATTAAATTTCCCTATGAGGACACTGATAGACGATCAGTTTGATAGGCGCAAGGTGGAAGTACGGTAACGTATGGAGCCGAAGCGTACTAATAGTCCCATTGACTTTTTACGACCAGAACAAATCTGTCGCCTCGCTTCAAAGCCGGCAAAGCCGTCTTTGTTGCAAGGCTGCGGCACCAAGCACGATTTTTGCTTTCGCTCCGTTTTGAGCAGTACCTTTTGTACAGCTCAAATACGGTGCTCGCAAGAAATCACACTTGGCACTCGCCAGATTCGTTCTGGAAGCTAGAGAAATTCTGGCAAAAAGTGTAAATTGACTAGTTATTGGTGCTTGACATGCACTAATAGACGTTTGTCTGGACCTTGAATTTGCTTGGTACCGATGGACACCGACAGTGTGCCTCGATGAGTAAGAAACCAATTTCTGCCCATCGAGGGCAGAAATTGGTGCCCATGGCGCGAGGGAAACACCTGTTCCCATGCCGAACACAGCAGTTAAGCCTCGTAGCGGTTACAATACTTGGGGTTCACCCCTGGGAAAATAGCACGGTGCCAAATTATATAAAAGCCATCCGAAAGGGTGGCTTTTATCTTAATCAACTACGTGTTGACATTAGCAATTTGATATAGTACAATAATATTGATATCGCTTATGGAGTAACACTAGCGTGAGCAAACCCAAAGCGAAAAAGTGGTGGTGTGATTATTGCACTATTAATTTTGGTGCAACATAAGCATAATAAATTAACGGAGGTCATACTAAATGGCTGGAACAAAGCAGGGCGGCAAGGCGGCCGCCGCAACTAACAAGAAGAAATACGGTGCTGATTTTTACGCTAAAATCGGCGCGGCTGGCGGCAAAAAAGGCCGCACTGGCGGTTTTTACGCTAACCACGAGCTAGCTCGTCTAGCTGGCGCCAAAGGCGGCCGGATTAGTCGCCGCAACAAAAAAGTTGCTGCTTAAAGAGGCGACCAACGAAAGAAGGGAGCTGCCAATTCGGCAGCTCTTTTTATTTAGGTAATCGGCTGTGTTGTTTTGCTAGTGCGGCGATATGGCCGGCAAAAACGCTCGCGGCTGACTTGCCAGCTGAAGTTACAATTATGGCAGAGGTAGCTAGCGCTATTATCGATTTGTAGGCTGGCGCTCGTGCACCTGGGGCAACTACTTCGTCGGTAAAGCCAATTACGGTAGGAATCTAGACAGTCTTCAATATAATCGCTAGCAATTTCCTGATTATATTTAGCGGCTAGGATGCGGGCTTTTGCCCAAGCGTCAACTTCTTGGCGAACCAAGCTAAAATCACTAGAAAAATGATTGTGACTGAGCAAGGCGTGGGCTACTTCGTGTAAAAGTGCCCAATCACTAGTTTTACCGCTAGCGCGGGCGTTATAGCTAATTTGTTGGTTCGCCGGCGACCAACGGAAACTGGCATCAGATATGAAGGTCAGCTCTGGGTAATCTTTTATTAATCGGTCAATCAGTGCCATAAGTTTGCCTTGCTAAATCATAACACCCATAAACTACCACTTCTTCGGGTCTTTGAGCCTCAAGTAATACTGGCATCTTAAGGAGTGGTGTTTCATACTTTTTTAGTTCATTTTCTAACGGTCCTGAGAAGCGATCGAAGTAGGCGCCGACACTGCCACCGAAAACAATTACTTCAGGCTCGGTAATTGCGATTAACTCTACCAACCCGCGCCCCAAATCGTGGGCGATTTTTTGCCAAGTAGACTCATCGTGAATATCTTCGGCCCGTTTACCGTAACGGCGTACGATGGCACTGCCGGCGGCGAAGCTTTCCCAAGACTCGAGTTTGCCACCGCGGTCTAGCATAATCGTGTTACCACCATCGTCACCGAGGTTGCGGTCAATAACTTGATTGACCACTAGTGCATAGCCGATACCGGTGCTGACGGTTACGTAGAGGACCCTTTTATATTTCTCCTTGAGCAACATAGCCTCTGATAGCCCAGCCAGCTTAGCGTCGTTTTCCAGAACTACCGGGCAACCTACGATTTTTTCAACATCCGCTAATATGGGGACGTTATTCCAACGCAGCTTGCCAGAGGGGAAACGCCGGCCATGAATGCGGTCAATTCTGCCGGCTATGCCGACGCCGCAAGCCATGAAATCTTTTGTAGATAAATTAGCTACAACTTTTGATAACTCTTCTAGAAATTCAAGGTAATTACCAGGGGTTGCAAATTTAGATTTAACAACGATTTCACCATTATCATTGAGTGAAGCTACGAGCGTTTTGGTGCCGCCGATATCCACCGCCAAGTACATAAACCCAAGTATAACACGCTAACTCTTTACTTAAGGAGATTAGCAGCTATCTCTGCAAGATGACGGGCGGTGCTCGCTAAGGTAGTGCAAGCATTGCCTTATCTGTGCCCCTACGTTATAATTATTAGTAATCTCGCGGTGGCAAGAACAGGCTAACCTGGAATTAGCCACGCTGGAAATACATTTCGAAGGAGGCATATTAACTTATGTCAACAACTGTTTCAATGGACGAACTGCTGGAAGCTAGCGCTAAACCGCTGGCGGCGGGTGATGTCGTCGAAGGCACGGTCAACACCGTAGCAAAGAATGAAGTTTGGATCGACCTAGGAGCGCAAGGTACCGGCGTAGTAATGCGCCGAGAGCTAGCTCGCGGTCAGGCACTTGATCCCGGCCAACAGGTATCTGTCAGCGTAATTGACCCCGATATGGACGAGGGCTACGCTTTGCTTAGCATGAAGCGGGCGGCCAAAGACCGTGGCTGGGACGAGCTCCAGCGCCTGTTTGAGTCACAAGAGGTAATTGAGGTGGCACCATACGATGCTAATCGCGGCGGATTGCTAGTCGAATACGAAGGTGTTCGTGGTTTCTTACCAGTCAGCCAGCTGGCTGCCGTTCATTACCCGCGTGTCAGTGGGGCCGATAAGGATCAAATTTTGCAAAAGCTAAACGCTCTCACAGACCAGCCGCTGCGCCTGCGTATTTTAGATGTCAGTCGCAAGGATAATAAGTTGATCTTTAGCGAGAAGGAAGCTGTTAAGGATGATTTAGCTGCTCACTTTGAGAAGCTAAATGTCGGTGATATCGTCGAAGGTGTAGTCACTGGCGTAATTGATTTTGGCGCTTTCGTGAACGTGGACGGTGTCGAGGGGCTTATTCACATCAGCGAGATATCATGGGAGAGGGTTGACGATCCCCGCGACTACATAAAAGTCGGTGAGAAGGTAAAAGCCAAAATCATCGCCATTGAAAATGACCGGCTTAGCTTAAGTCTAAAGCAGACAACTGAGGATCCGTGGCTAGAGCAAGTCAAAGCTTTCAAGAAGGGTGATACGGTTGAGGGCAAAATCACTCGCATCACACCGTTTGGCGCCTTTGTTCAACTTAGCCCAAGCGTGGAAGCGTTGGTGCACATTTCGGA
>JARIHJ010000101.1 GCA_029288335.1 Candidatus Saccharimonadota bacterium | reverse complement strand
TGTCGTGGTGTCTCGTGGGCTCGGAGATGTGTATAAGAGACAGGGAAATCGCCGTACTCGACTAATTTCACGCCGGTGGAACCTTTGCCTTCGATGTTGTTGGTCGGCTGGGCGTTAGTTGAACCACCACCACCGCTAAATACCACGGCTAGAATGATTGCAATTACGATCAGGCCGCCTAAAATTCCCCAGAATCTTTTGTCCATAAACCAAATAATACAATAACTCAGGCATAATTTGCTAACATTAAAGAATGGTGACTAGCGTTCTGGCGATAATTTTTATTATCTTGTTGTTTTTTGCTTGCAGCTTGCAGCGGGTGGTCTATCACGAGAGCGCCTCTGAGTTAAAGCGGCGTGCCCGCCGCGGCGACATCGGTGCGAGCCAACTTTATAAGCTCGTAGCCCACGGCGAAAATCTGCGGCTGGCACTCTGGGCGCTGATAGTTGTATGCGCGGCGCTAGCGTTTGTGTTTGTCGGCGAAGTTTTGTCGTTTTGGCCGGCGCTAATTCTCTTGTTATTCCTAGTCTGGACTTGTTTCGTTTGGCTACCAAATTCTCGCGTCAGCCGCCTGGAGTTAGCGGTTATCGGCTGGACGGCGCCGGCGCTGGCTTGGGGTCTAGAGACTTTTCATAAACCTCTGACGGCGCTAGCCAATTTAATGCACCGTTTTCGTGGCGCTAGCTTTCATACTGGCCTTTATACCACTGATGATTTGCTGGACTTATTAGCGGCGCAAAAGCACCAGCCTGGCAGCCGGATTAATCCGAGTGCGCTAGAAATGGCGATGCACACGCTGGAATTTAGCGACAAGCGCGTAGAAGACGCAATGACGCCGCGGCGTATGGTCAAAATTGTCAGTGCCCACGATGAAGTCGCGCCGAAATTAGTCGATGAGCTGCATAAATCCGGCCAGACGCTGTTCGCGGTGTATGAAGATAAACCCGATAATATTGTCGGCGTTCTGAAGCTGGACGATGTGATTGACCTCCAAAAATCCGGGCGCGTCAGCACATACATAAACCGAAAAGTTTGCTACGTACACGAAGATTTTGAGCTCGGCCGGGTGCTTACCGCCTTTCACAAAACTCATCAGTATCTGTTCGTGGTTGTTAATAAGTTCGAGGATTTTGTCGGTGTAATTACTTTAACGGATGTCATTGCCGAGCTGGTTGGCGAGCCGATTGCGAGTGACTTCGATAGTTACCACGACAAGAAAGTTGTGGCTGAATGGCAGGCGGCTGCCGAGCACGTTGCCCGTGAAGCCGCCGGCAAAGAGCCGTCTAGCGAGGAGCCGGAGTTCACCGCGGAGGTCATCGAGTGAGAACGCTAGCGCGGGATGTGGCGGCTAGCGCCGGCAAATCGGTCACGATCGAGGGTTGGTTGCATAAAAAGCGGTTACTCGGAGGCTTAACTTTTATTAATGTGCGTGATCGCAGCGGCCTGACACAGATTGTAATTAAGGACAAGGGCGAAGTCGAGAAGTTGCGCGGTTTGCAAATCGGCACGGTTTTGCGCATTTCCGGCAATGTTCAAGCAGAACCACGCGCGCCCGGCGGTGCCGAAATTCACGATGCCAAGCTTGAAGTTTTAGTCCCAGTCACCGAGGAGTCGCCGATTGAAATCGACAAGCCGATCCAGCACAAAGCTGAGAACTTAGACACATTATTTGAGCACCGCGTGCTAAATGTGCGCAACTTACAAGAGCAAAAGATTTTCAAAATTCGCGGCCAGCTGACTAAGGCAATTCGCGAGTTTCTGGACGAACACGAATTTGTCGAAATCGACACACCGAAATTATTGCCCGGAGCGACTGAGGGCGGCGCCGAAGTTTTTAAAGTTCCATATTTTGATCAAGAAGCGACGTTAGCCCAGAGCCCACAGTTTTATAAGCAAATTATGGTCGGCGCATTCGAGCGAGTATACGAAATCGGTCATAGTTACCGCGCTGAGCCGAGCGCCACCACACGCCACCTGACAGAGCTCACGATGCTCGACATTGAGATGGGTTTTGTCAGCGGTCACGACGAAGTCCTCGATATGGTCGGCGATATGACGCAGTGTGCACTTAAAAGCGTTTACAAAAAATGTGCTGATGATTTAAAAAGTTTGAACGCACCGGAGTTGAAGTTGGCTAGTGATGGCAAAGTGCCGCGCTTCACGATTGCTCAAATCCACGAAATGTACACCAACTGTCTCTTATACACATCTCCGAGCCCACGAGACCGG
>JARIHJ010000087.1 GCA_029288335.1 Candidatus Saccharimonadota bacterium | reverse complement strand
CATATCCACCTGGTGCCATTAGCGCGCGTCAAACAATTCTTTAATGCTAACGAAGCGGAAGTCGAAAAAGCCTATCAGATCAGCGGTGGCCGCTTAGGCTTAATGACTAAGTTGCTAGAAATTGGCGATGACCATCCTCTGAACCTGGCAGCTAATGATGCCAGGCAGATTTTAACTAGCGATCGTTACCAACGATTATGCCAAGTCGATGGGCTCGCCAAAGACAAAGACCGGGCGATAGCGGCTCTCACCATGCTCGGACAGATGGCTAGCGCCGCCTTAGCCAACGCCAGCACTGATACTAACTCTCGGCAGTGGCAAAGGGTGCTCGCCAGCAGTTACCAGGCTGAAACCGCGTTAATTGGGCGCTCTAACACCAAGTTGGTTTTAACAAATTTAATGCTCAATTTATAAGAAGTGCTATAATTAAAAACCGTGATTGGGCTCGTTGGTATTTTGGTCGTTGTTATCTTCGCCGGGCTGGCGTATTATTACTCATCGGTGAAAGACGATGCCGAGGCCCTCGGCCCGGCTAAAAGGGCGGCTGACCGCGTCGGCCGGCTATGGGATATTACTCACCAGAGCATCCGCGAAAAGCGCTTCATCAGAGCTGAAAAAGCGCTTCTAACCATCCTGAAAATTGATGAGAAGAACGCCGCTGCCTACAATCGACTTGGTATTTTATATGCCAAGCAAAAGGAATATAAGGACGCGCTAGATTGCTTTGAAATCGCGAGTTCGATCGAGCCGACACCGTCGAGCTTGCACAATTTGGGCCTAATTTATTACGATACGGAAAATTACGACAAGGCGGCGGTCGCCTTTGAGCAGGCCTTAAAGCTCGAGGATAATCTGGCGGCGCGGCATATAGCCTATGCTAAGGTCCAGGAGCGCCTGGGAAATAATAAATTAATGCTCGTGGAGCTTGAGAAGGCCGTCGAACTCGAGCCAAACCAGGAAGCCTACGCGTTGTTGCACAAAGCCTACATTGCGGCTGGCCGAATGCCGGAAGCCGACTTATTGGAGCAAAAGATCAAACAGCTAGCAAAATCTGTCCGCCCGCACCCCAAGCGGGTCCTGCGCCCCCGCCGGGTTGTGGTTTAACCCCTGTTTTGCTACACTAACATCTGTATTTTGCGCCACCTTAGCTCAGCTGGCTAGAGCAACGGTTTTGTAAACCGTGGGTCATCGGTTCGAATCCGATAGGTGGCTCCAAGTTGCCCTAAATGGGCAAAGCACCTTTCAACTTACATTTGAGGGCCAAAAGCTCTCTACTAGCAGGGATGACGGAGCGGTCAATCGTAGCTGACTGTAAATCAGCCGGCCTAGTGCCTACGGGGGTTCGAATCCCTCTCCCTGCACCAAGCGAGCCCCGATAGCTCAGTTGGTAGAGCGCATCCATGGTAAGGATGAGGTCACGGGTTCAAATCCCGTTTGGGGCTCCAGACTCCTATTGACATAAGCGCTAGCGGTATGCTAGCATCCAGATGTAAGCTTTTTTAAAACGAAAAACGTTATTAAGAGGCTTAAAAACCACTTTGTTAGCCGGAAAAAACGGTGAAACAAAGGCCATAAATCCTTGATCAGGGTAACAAAAGCACCGGTTCGATCAGCCGGTGTTTTTTAGTGTCCTGGCGCACTGCACGAATTACGGAATTTGATAAGATCGAGCTATGGCAAGTAGAAAGCTATATCGCTCGATCGACAATAGAATGGTTGGCGGCATACTGGGAGGGCTAGGCGAGTATTTTGACGTCGATCCCACGGTGCTGCGCCTAATATTTGTGCTGCTGTTTATCTTTACAGGTATTTTCCCACTCGGGATAGTCTACTTAATCTGGTGGCTGATAGTGCCCAAAGAAACAGCTTGAAGGCAACTGTTTATATCTGTTATAATTTGGCCTAATGGCAAAGAAAAGTGAAAAGCGCAAATTAGTAGGGCTCGTTAGCGAAGAGTCTGGCGAACGGATTTATTACACCCACAAGAACACTATGAACACACCGGACAAGCTGAGCCTGCGTAAATATAGTCCTAAGCTGCGTCGGCACGTAATTTTTACCGAAACTAAGAAAAGCCTCGGGCGTAACGAAGTCAAACCCAGAAAACATTAATCTGCCGTAAGCTCTAGCTGACTTTAGCTAGATCGAGAACGGTATTAATAAAGTCGGCGTGGCTCCACACCAGTGGTGTAACCGATAGCGCCATACCGGTATCCGGGTGGATTTGCTCGCTCATTGCGTTGCTAGAGAGGGCGTGGCTAATTGCCCAGTCTAGGTAATGGCGAGTCTTGTCGGGTTGATTCTGGCGTAAATAATATTGGGCTAGCCAGAAAGTCGTAATAAACCACGGATTGCTGGGATGGCCGTCCTGCCGGAAGTAATAATCATTCGGGTAGCGCGGACAGCCGAGGCTGGGTGTTTTATCAAGCATTTGTTCCTCAATGGCACTGATAGTCTGCTGAAGCTGTTCGCCAAACTGTTTGGGATCCAAATACATCATTCCAGCGTAAGCGGAGCTAGTATCCAAGGTGTTATCGAAATTGAGCTCGCCGCTAACCGGATCGAGCAAATAACCTTTGGCAAAATAGCCAGTTTCGGTGTGGAAGAAGGTGTCTAGCTTCTTCTCGATGTGCCCGGCAGCCTCGCGCCAACGGACATCGTCATCCGGGTATTCGAACATTTCCGCAAAATCGGCTGCGACTAACAGTGCTTGAACGACTAGCGCCGAAGTGTAGCTAGTGGTTAAGAATTTCTCCTCCCAGAGGTCGTAACTGGCGTGAGGTAGGCCGGTTTGCTCGTCGACAAATTGGCACATAAAATCAGCGGCCGGTTGAATTAGCTTGCCATAGAGCTCCATTACGAATTCGCGGTCGTGAGAATGGGCGTAATATTCGCCAAGCATATAAATCACGCCGGCAGTCTCATCCTCCTGGATAGCGAGCTCGCTACGCTGTTGCTGGACTAGTGGATGCCAGGTGCTACCGATGGCGCGGTCAGGCTGGTATTTGTGCATTAAATAGCCGTCTGGGTGCATAATATCGCGGCAAAATTCGAAAAAGCGCTTCGGCTCGTGGGTGTAACCGAGGCGAATAAGCGGCCACATTGCATAGGCGCCATCGCGCGGCCAGACGTAGCTGTAATAATCGCGGCCGAAGTTATAGATTGATGAGTCGCAACTGGCGATAATACCGCCGCGCTTATCGGTGTGAGCTTTGATAATCATTAGTGATTTTTTTGTCATTGGCAAGTATTTGTCATCAACTCTGGCCAGTTCATCGCCAGCGACTGCCAGCCATTCTTTCCAATATTGGCGGGCGCGAACCAGCCTGGCGTCAAGCCCAGATTCCTGGATTTGGTGGTGAACTTTTTCGGCATAAGCTTGGCTATCGGCCGCGACAATCCAATAATCAATCGTGGTTTCAGCGCCAGCCGCCAGCGGGCAGGAAAAACGAATTACAGAATCGACACCACCGTGCTCGACGTTATTATTGGACAGCTCGCCATCTTCAGCATCGGCGTAGGTACCGGATTTACCCTCGATACCATAATTACCGATAGCGTACTGGTCGAAGGTGACACCCTCAGAATTCTGGCCATAAATTAAGATTGAACAGCGACCTTTGTAGTCCAAAATATAGCGCTCATCTGGCACAAATAGGGCGGTATCGGCACGGCCGCGGCGGCTAATTTCAAAAACTTGGTGCATAAATAACCGGATATTTTTGTATTTATCGCTGTTATTCTTGATGGTCACCTCGCGAAAAAAGACGTTCTGGTCGGGATCGACAAAGTCACGGAAGTTTAAAGACACGCTAAGTTCATCCTGTGTTAGCTTTATATTGCTGACGAGGGCGTCATCTTCAAAGTTGACATCGGCTTGCCAACCATCATCACTCACCCAGCTGAAAACGCCGTCCACCCAGATGCCGATTTTGTGGCCGACGCTGCGCGAAGTCGACAGGTTATCAAGCCCGACATAGGGGTAATAAAAATCGTGGACCTCGCCACGTTCGTTTAACCCAACAGTTAACGCACCGTTCCCAAGAATTACCGGTCGCCCCATTAGCTAAAGCCCACCCATGGTTGACATTAGTTTATACTGTCACGCCTTTCTCGGCTAGGCGGTAAGTCAGGTCGTGCCAGGCGTTCATAAAATTGATATAAGCGATGTAAGGTGTCTCGTAGGGGCTAAAATAAGCGTGGATGTCGCCGTCTTTGAACCATTTGGTGCACATATAGTAGAAGTGGTCAGAGGTCGTCAGCCGGCGCCAGTCCTCGATTAAGTCCCAATCGTCGCTGTCTTTGATTTGATTTTCCAGGTCATAAAGCGCCTTTAATGATTCTTGCTGCATAGCGTTGCCAGTCCAAGCTGACAAGTCGCGCTCGGTGTCGGCCCAGGTGATCGTATCCGGACAATCAACAAAATCAGACGAATCATAGGCGTCGGCAGCTTCGCCAACAGTTAGGAAATTATGCTCCGACTGCTTTTGCCATTCTTTCGGTAAGTTCTCGAGGAAGTCAAAGATACCAGTGTCAGCCCACTGGTGTTCACCGAAGGTCTCGTAGTCCATAAACAGGTTAAAGATATTGGCGTTATGGTCGGCGTTCAGCCAATGGCAGAACTTCTCGGTCGAAAGTGGGTGCTCGGCCCAGTTCTTATCACCGAAACGGAAGGCAATGTCGTCCGACAGTTTATAGTTTTTCATTAATAACTTGATATTTTCGGTGTAAGCGGGCCGATAGACAAAATTCGGGTTGCGCCAGCCGAGCGTTTTATCCCAGCCCTCGGCCAAGATGGCTTTATAACCGTGCTGGTCGGCCCAGTAGGCTAGGTCATTGTTGTAGGCGAGCTCGGTGTTACGAAAGACTTTTGGCGTCTGTCCGAACACTTGCTCGATTTTTTCGCGGTGCATCTTGACCTGCGCTTCGAATTCTTCTCTCGAGTAGAAAAAGGCCAGAGAATGATGGAAGGTCTCGGCGACAATCTCGACGCGGCCGGTTGCGACTAATTCTTGGAAACTGGCAAGAACTTCTGGCGCCCAGCGCTCGAATTGCTCAATAACAGTCCCCGTAATCGACAGACTTAATCTGAAATCAGGGTTACCGTTAAGCATTTTTAGCAGCACTGCGTTAGTCGGTAAGTATGATTTCTCGGCAACTTTTCGGATGACGTCTTCGTTGTTTTCGTTTGTGCCACTCGGTGCGTTGAAGTAATTGTGCTGTTCGCCGGCGTCAAAGATCGTGTAATGCCGCACGCGGTAGGGTTGATGCACGTGCAGGTAGAGAACGATCGACTTCACGCCATCGCTCCGATTAAGTGACTTCTGAAGATGTTGTCGAGCTTCTCGGCAGTTTGATCCCAAGACAGACGGCTGAATTCCTGATAGCTGCTAGCGTGCAGCTCTTTACCGATGCCATCGTTTTGGACGACCGCGGTGATCTGGTTCGCCATTTCGTCGATATCCCAAAAGTCCACCTTGAGACAGTTCATAATCACTTCGCTGACACCGGACTGCTTAGAGATTAAGGCTGGTGTGCCATAGCCGATAGCTTCAAGCGGGGTGAGGCCAAATGGCTCAGAAATCGACGGCATCACAAATAAATCGGCAATAGCGTAAGCGTCGCGCCAGGCTTTACCACGTAGGAAGCCCGTGAAGACGACACTTCGTCCAATACCTAGCCGCGCAGCTAGCTCGATCAGCTCGTGATACTGTTCACCGGAGCCGACAATCAGGAAAATCGTCTTTGGTACCTGATCGACGACGGCCTTGGCGGCATACAGTAAGTTTGGCAGGCCCTTTTGGATCGTCAGCCGGCCGACGCTAGCGACCACCTTATAGCCCTGCGCTTTTTTAGCCGATAGATAGTGATAAGCGTTAGCCTCGTCTAGCGGCTCTAGTTCCCACGGATTTAAGCTGTTATGAGCGATTAGAATCTTGTCGGCTGGGATGCCGTAATCTTTGACAATTATGTTCTTGGTGTGCTGGCTAACGGCGATAACTTGGTCAGCTAACAACATCGATGTCGCCTCAATTTCGCGCACCAGCGGGTTGCCAGCGTTGCCGCCAGCGCGGTCGCGCTCAACCGAGTGGACATGCAAGATCAGGGGTACATTCAAGCGCTCTTTGGCGCGCAGGCCGGCCCGAAAGGTCAGCCAATCGTGCGCGTGGATCAGATCATATTCACCTAGCTCAGCGATGCGTCCGACCGCTGTTTCATAGAGGGCGAGTTGCTCGGCCATACTGACCGCCTGGCCGTCTCCACTAGCCTCATCGTAACGCAGACTGTCATAGGCGAACTGAATTTCACTGGGCTTAAAATGCAGGGCGCTAATGATCTTCATAAAATCGATCCCGTCGTGTCGTGCCAGATACGGCAGCACGAACTCGATATCGACGCCGCGACGAGCCAGCGCTTTCGCCATATTCAAGCACGCGACTCCCAACCCGCCGCTGTTGTGCGGAGGCAGCTCCCATCCCAGCATTAGTACTTTCATCTGTTAGCGCACTTTTCTTGTTCTTTTAATTTTTCGGTTCACCCCCACTTTACCACAACCATAAGCGTGATGGCAAGCCCTTGGCCGATGTTTAAGCCAGTTAGTGAGATTTTGGCTTAATCGGGACGGGCTTCTTGGTGAATAATGACACTATATATAGCGCTAGTAGCGCCGAAACTAGACTAATGCCAATAGCCGAACCGATATCGGCCCAATGGTGCACACCGGCCGCCACTCTAGCAGCACCAATGCCAACAGCTAGTCCCAGTAGTGCCACACCGACCCATTTCTTGTAAAAATAGCAGGTGAACGCTAGGAAGCTGGCTAGCAGTGTGTGATCAGAGACGAAGCCATTATCAGCCGCATGAGAAATCCACGGCTTAAAGTGTCCGACTACGAACGGCCGCGGGTCGTTGTAGAGTTTCCTGGCGATGTAGGCAATAATCAGGGCGATAATTCCGCCTAGGATCAGGCGCGCGACAACGATATATATCTCGCGCTTGCCGCGCCGCAGCGCCACCTCGACGAGCAGCGCAATGGTCGCAATAATCGACAGACCAATGAAATATTTGGCAACGATAATCGTAAGCTCGTGCATTTAACTTAATTGTACATCAACGACTGCGGCTGGCGTAAGGCCGCGCTGGTAATTTTAAATCGGCACGTAAGTGTTTATTTCCAAGGTATGTTCCAGGGGTAGCTTATAATAATCGGCCGGTGTTGCAGCATTTCTAACCATTAAGCCAAAAAGGGCCTTGCACCAGCGCGACATATGCTGGCTAGTCTCTGTGGCCGGCGTGCTACGTGACACAAAATAGGAAACTTTATGCGGGTCGAAGTTTTTGGCAAGCTTGCCTTCGTCTTGAGCGGACTCGAGGGCGAGCGGGATATTGGGAATATCTTTAAAACCAAAACTTAAGGTCAAGTGGCTAATGCCGTCATCAGGATTGCCGAGATTATCCAGACTAACACGCTCTACCGCCTGAACGTGCGGCACGCCTAGAGTCAGTACCGTTACGACAATCACGTTCTGGTGCAGCTCGTGCAAATCTTCCAGCGTCGCCCTGAGCGCCAGCGGCGCCATCGAACCGTGGTGACCAATGTAAACCGCTGTACCCGGCACGCGGACGAGTTGGTGGCTGCGGTGGACGGCGTTAGCAAAATCATCCAGGCTGCCCTCCATCCGTTCGCGTTCCAAGTTCATTAGGCGGTGGGCCTTGGTCCAGGTCGTCAGCGCCAACAGCGAGACGGCCGCTATCAGGAGCGGCACCCACCCGCCGTGAATGAATTTCGACAAGCTAGAGCTAACGAATAAGAGGTCGAGCGGCAAAAGCAGCAACGCGACTGGTGCTATCTTTGACCAGCTCCAGTGACGGCTGAGCCGCATAGCAGCGAGGAACAGGAAAGTGTCAATCGCCAGCGTGCCGCTCACCGCAATGCCGTAGGCGCCGGCGAGGTTAGCGCTGGTGCGGAAGGTCAGCACCAATAGAATGACGACAGCGCACAGTACCCAGTTCAGCGAGTTGATGTAGATTTGGCCAATTTCTTCGCTAGAGGTGTGCTTGATAGTCATCCGTGGGGCGAAACCCAGGTGTATCGATTGACGTGTCAGCGAAAATACGCCGGCGATGACCGACTGCGAAGCGATTAGCGTCGCCGCTGTCGCCAAGACAACCACCGGCAGCTGCAGGCCGGTTGGGAATAGCCGAAAGTAAGGGCTCGAGATCGCCGCTGGACTAGCCGTGATTAACGCGCCTTGCCCCATATAGTTAAGCAACAGCGCCGGAAATACGGTGATAAGCCAAGCGCGCGTAATCGGCCGGCGGCCGAAGTGGCCCATATCAGCATAGAGCGCCTCTGCACCGGTAATCGCCAAGATGACGCCGCTCATCGCCAGAAAAGTCCCGAGTGGATGACTTATAAAGAAGCTAACTGCCTGCCAGGGCGATAAAGCCCGTAAAATCCCAGGGTGATGAATGATTTGCCCCAGGCCGCCGAGCGCCGATACAACAAACCACGCCAGCATAACTGGGCCGAAGAACTTACCGATACTACCGGTGCCGCGTCGCTGCAGCAGAAAAAGTAATAACAAAATTGCCACAGTTATAGGTATAACTAGCCAGGCTAGGCCAGGCAGGCTTAGGCTAACGCCTTCGACAGCCGACAGCACCGAAATCGCCGGCGTAATCACGCCATCACCGTAGAATAAGGCGATTCCAGTCAGCCCCAGTAGGATCATCAGGCCACGCCGCCTCCGGGCATTATCCGGACGGCGCACTAGTGCGACCAGCGCCATTATGCCACCCTCGCCGTGATTGTCAGCCCGCATCAAAAAGCCGATATATTTGATGGTTACGACGATCGTGACCGACCACAAAATGACAGAGATCAGCCCGTACACGCTGGCCTGGCTAATACTGAGGTGATGCCGGCCAAAAATTGCCTGCAGGGTATAGAGTGGGCTGGTGCCGAGATCACCGAAAACGATACCGAGCGCGCCGAGCGCTAGCGCATTCACGGCTGGCTTTTTGATTTGTGCGCTCATCTTATTCGTAGTTTAGCATCTTGTTTGTGAGCGAAGGTGTTAGCCAGGATTTGCTAAAATTGCACTAATGGCTCACGATCTATGGCTCGCGCTAGCAGTGGTTTGGCTAGCGTCAGCGTTCTTGGAACTCACGGCCGGCCGCTCGCCAGCTAGGCAATTTGGTAGGCTGGCGGCTTATATAGGCCAAGCCTGTTCAGCTGCGAGCGCTGGAATTTTACTAGCCCTAAACGTTAATTTGCTGTCGGTATTGTTCCTCATTTTGGCGCTTTATCGAGAAGTGAATTTATTTAGGATTTTGGCGGCGCGGCTGGAGCGACACAATTTACGCCAGGTTAGCATTCGAACCAGCTGGGTCTTGCTGGCGGCGGAATTAGCCGTTCTGGCACTAGCGTATTATTGGCCAAAATCGCTAACGGCCAGCGTATGGCTCGAGCTGCTAGCTGCCAGCCAACTGCTAGTCGCTATTGTACTAGCCAGCAATTTTCGAGTTCAATTAAGACGAACGAAATTTATTGCTAGCGGCAAACACTTAAGCCAAAGAGAGCTGCCGACGCTAACAGTGGCAATCCCAGCTAAGGACGAAACTAGCGACCTCGAAGAGTGCCTTGCTAGCTTGCTCGCTAACGATTATCCGAAGTTAGAAGTACTCGTACTTGATGATTCAGCCGGCGGTAAAACTGGCGAAATTATCCGCGCCCTCGCGCACGACGGCGTCCGCTTCATCCTAGGCGAAAAACCGACCAGCCGCTGGCTAGCCAAAAATCTGGCCTACGACCGGCTAGCGGAGGAGGCCAACGGTGAGCTAATTTTATTCTGTGGTGTCGATGTCAGATTTGGTCCAAATTCGTTAAGATTACTAGTTGATAAGCTAACCGCCGATGGCGGTGAAATGATTAGCGTAATGCCGTTAAACCGACGAAATTACCGCTCGTTCATTATCCAGCCGATGCGTTACTTCTGGGAACTGGCGCGGCCCAGATTTGGCGCGAGCCAACCGGTGCTGTCGACCTGCTGGTTAGTCAAAAAAGACCTGCTAGTGAGAGGCGGCGGCTTCAAGGCGATTGCGAGTGAGATCGTGCCAGAGCGCTATTTCGCTAAATTGGCTGCCAGAGATAGCAAGTACAACTTTATTAGAAGTGAAAAAACGCTGGCGCTGGCTAGCGCGAAATCAGCGGCAGAGCAGCGTGCCACCGCCATCCGCACGCGCTATCCGCTGTTGCACCGCCATCTCGCTAGTGTCGCTGGCGCCAGTTTATTTACGTTTACCTGGCTGGTGGCGTCGTTTGCTCTAATTGTAATTTTGCCGTTTTACGGCTGGAGCACCTTAAGTGAAATTTTCGCGGCCGTCGCTAGCGCTTTATGGCTCGCGATTTACGGCACGATTATCAGGCTCCAATTTGGCGCTAGTTTGCTAGCCGCCCCGATTTTCTTGCTGGCGGCTCTTGTCGACATTGTCCTCGCTAACTACTCACTGGCCAAGTACGAATTCGGCCAGGTTCTCTGGAAAGGCCGCGACGCTGCCCGCCCAGTAATGGGCTTAAATTCGAATAACCAAGCTTCAATCGTTCAGAACCCCTCTTGACAAATACTATCTAATGGTGTATGCCGAGAGTAGGAGATAAAACAAAAATGTCGACAATAATTGAACAAGCGCCATTTATTTCACCCCGGAAGGCGGCCGAACCTGTCTCTTATACACATCT
>JARIHJ010000043.1 GCA_029288335.1 Candidatus Saccharimonadota bacterium | reverse complement strand
AGATGTGTATAAGAGACAGGTGTAGTAATCCGGCCGAAGAGGTCGGATTTTTTAATGCCCAAGATAACCCATTAAGGAGGAAAAAATGGAACTAGATATTAAACAGTTAGCCTTGTCCATCAAAGCGCTGGCCGAGGAAAAGAACTTACCGGAAGACGTGGTGCAAAGCGCTATCGAAGAAGCCCTAGCGGCGGCCTATCGACGGGATTACGGAGACCGCGAGCAACAGGTTCGTGTCACTATGAACGTAAATACCGGTGAAATCGACGCCTATGTGACGAAAGAAATTGTTGCCGGCGAGCCAGAAAATCCAGCCTTTGAAATCAGCCTCAAAGACGCCAGCGTAATGCGCAAGAACTCTAAAGTTGGCGAGGAAATCGAAGTTCATCAAGCCGTCAAAGATTTCGGTCGCGTTGCTGCCCAAACTGCCAAACAGGTCATTGTCCAGCGACTGCGCGAGGCCGAGCGCGAAGTTGTTATGGCTGAGTTCGAGGATAAAATCGGTACCGTCATCAACGCCATAGTGCAACGAGTCGAAGGCCCCATCGCTAGGATGGAAATCGGCAAAGCCCAGGGCATTATGCCGCGGTCCGAGCAAATCCAAGGCGAGCGCTACTACCCCGGCCAGCGACTGAAGGTTTATTTGAAAGACGTCGAGCGTGGCCCGCGTGGTCCCCAGCTAGTCGTTAGCCGTGGCAACAAAGAATTCGTCGAATGGCTATTTCGTGCTGAAGTTCCGGAAATGGAATCCGGCGCCGTCGAAATCAAGGCCATCGCCCGCGAAGCCGGTGTCCGCACCAAGCTGGCAGTTGCTAGCACCGTGCCGGGCGTCGACCCGGTCGGCACATTTGTCGGTGGTCACGGTACGCGCGTCAATGCGGTGGTGAGTGAAATCGGCGAGCAGGAAAAAATCGATATCCTAGTCTTTAGCGATGATCCAGTCGAATTCATCACCAACGCGCTCAGCCCGACAAAAGTTTCTAAAGTCACGATTAGCGGCCAGCGCGCCAAAGTCCAGGTGCCGGAAGATCAGTTGTCGATTGCAATCGGTCGTAGTGGCCAGAACGTCCGGCTGGCCAGCAAATTAACTGGTTACGAAATCGATGTTAGCGCTGAGGGTGCGGCTGCTAGCGAGCCGGAAAAGCCGACTATTGTTGCTGACGAGCAGAAGCCAGCCGAAGACAAAGCCCGTCCGAAACTCAAGAAGAAATCCGAGCTAGAAAGCTCACTGCTGGAAGCTATCGAAGAGCACGGCGAATAAGCTAGTCATTTCGAGGATCCAAGTGCTATTATGCTAGTGATTATTTAAAAGGAGCTAGCATTATGGACCCAACTGACGCGATGCCGGATCAATCAAATACAGACCAAAATTATCAACCTCAAGATCCGGCTGCAGCCGCTGGCCAGGCTAGTGGTGGTACACGAACTCATTATTCAGGCTTATCCGGCAATGAGCTGTACTGTGTCGGTCTGTTGGGCTTTAAGCCCGGCGATTTGTTGGTTGGCAACAGCGTGTTCGCGCTTGGTTTTATCGGTGGTATCGGCTCAAGTTTCAAAACCTTTGTCGGCGGCGAGATTAAGCAAGTCACCAATATGATCGCTGAAGGCCGGCGGCTATCATTACAGCGATTTAATCAAGAACTGGCCAACGCTGGCGGTAATGGTGCCAGTGGCGTTACCAGCGAGTTGATATTTCACCCAGGCAATGTCGAGTTCCTGACTGTCGGTTCTACGCTTCATTCCGATAATAGCTCGGGCACAGCCTTCACATCTTCGGCCGATGGGCAGGAGCTATTTTGCCAGGCTGATGCCGGTTATCGGCCGCTTAGTTTTGTCTTCGGCAATGTCGCCTACTCGATTGGTGCAGTGCGCGGGATTACCGGGGCTTTTCGCCAGCTGGCACGTGGTGAGGTCAAGCAGTACAGTGACATTTTCAATACGACCAGAAATCTGGCGCTCGAGCGTTTGCAGCAGGAGGCTCAAGCTTGCGGCGCCAACAGCGTAGTTGGCGTACGCACAACGATTTTGCCTATAGGCATTTCCGGGGTGCAGGAAATGGTGATGATCGGCACGGCGTCCTATAATGAGCAAATCGGTGGCCCAGCCGCAGCTGCTGAAAACGTGACCACCAGCGATTTGACGGCCGAAGAAACTTGGAATGTGGCCAAGCTTGGCTATGCTCCGGTTAAATTAGTTCTCGGTACGTCGGTCTATTCGCTGGGCTTAATTGGCGGCATCAAGGCTGCATTCAAGAATTTTGTCAAGGGCGAGATTAGCGATTTGACGACGCTGATTTATGGTGCCCGCGAGCAGTCGCTCAAGCGCGTCCAGGAGCAGGCCGAGGCGCTCGGCGCCGACGAGGTGCTGGGGATTAAGACTTACATTTACGATATTGGTGGTGGTCTGATCGAATTCCTAGCTATTGGCACGGCTGTAAAAAGAGTTGCTAACCTGCGTACTGCGTCCGATCAACTACCACCTCAAGCCATAATTCGCGACAAGGACACCTTTACGGATATGGCTAATCTAAGCTACGGCACAAATTTACAGTTTCCGAACGGCCGCGCCGGCAGCGCCAATTGATTCTCTGTTAATTCCGTTGTAGGGCGGGATATAATATTGTATGTGATTCCAAAACTTCAAAAACGAGAGTTGCATGATAGATGGAAGGCTATCTCTGCGCCTCAGCGCGTGGTGGTGGTGGGCGGCGGTATGCTGGCGGCAATGGGGCTAGCGACAGCGGTTTGGGGCGGTTATATCGAGGAGGGCCCTCAGGATCGCCAGTACGCTGATCAGATGGGTTGCTCGCTAAGTCAGTCAGTTTCTTGTGATCAGTTGGTCAATGATAATCTCGTAGAGGCTGCGGGGAAGGATTTGTTCGAGGATGGGGTATTTTTACTTACCGTTGGTAGCGCGACCGCGTGGCTTACACTTCGCCGCGGCAAGAAGTCCGACAATCCATCGCCTGCTACTTCCATAGAGCTGCCTGAGAGTTTTGTCGGCATCGATAATTTAGAGCAAGAATTCGAAAATTTGCTCGAAGGCAAAACTCCCGCAGCCAAAGACATTCCAAACGACTAGGAAGGAAAATTAGCACTCTTGACCGCCGAGTGCTAATTTGTGCTATACTGAATTAGTAAACCGTTGGCCTGGCGCTACGGTTTATATGATTAAAAAGCCAGTTAAAAAGCTCACAGAAATTATCTATGAGCGGGGGTATAAATAATTTATATGATGCCTAATTCGCCTGATTTTCAAGAATTTTTGAACCACTTAACTAATAACGCTTTGGCTAGCTTGAAACACGCCAATGGCATCGCTATAAGCTTTGGTAGCGCTTATATTGGCACCGAGCATTTGCTGCTCGGCTTGCTGGCACAGAACACTTCCATCGGTGGTAAAATCTTAGAAGATGCTGGCGTAACGCTCGACCGCGCGCGGATGGCGCTTAATTTGACGCCAAAGACTTTGACCATTTCGATGGGCGCGAAGGGATTGTCTGAGACCGCCCGATTTACGCTTGAAAAGGCCTGGGATATTGCTCAGGACTATGGCCAGGAAGTCTGCGGTACCGAGCACATTCTATACAGTATCCTCGAGCAGAAGAATGCGCGCGCCACCAAGATGCTGGTGGAAATGAACGTTGATCTCAGCCAGATGACCAACGAATTGGAACAGCTCTTAAATCGGCAGTCGTTTGAAGAAGACAGATCAGCTACTGGTGCCACATCACGGGCTAAAAACCGGCGAGGTAAGTCGACCCTCGAACAATTTGGTAGCGATTTGACAGCGGAAGCTCGGGCTGGCAAGCTCGATCCAGTGGTCGGCCGCGAAAATCAAATCCGTCGTGTGGTCACGATTTTGAACCGCCGCACCAAGAATAATCCGGTGCTAATTGGCGAGCCCGGCGTCGGCAAAACTGCCATCGTCGAAGGCCTAGCACAGCGCATCGTTAAGGAAGACGTGCCAGACAGCCTGCTCGACAAGCGGATTTTTATGCTTGATCTCGCTAGTATGATCGCCGGTACCAAGTACCGTGGCGAGTTTGAGGAGCGGCTCAAAAAAGTGATGAACGAGCTCGAAAAGGATGATAAAACGATGGTCTTCATCGACGAGTTGCACCTGATTGTCGGTGCGGGAGCGGCTGAAGGTGCGATGGATGCGGGCAATATCCTGAAGCCGGCGCTAGCCCGTGGCAAAATCCAGATGATCGGTGCGACCACGACCGACGAATACACTAAGCACATCGAAAAGGATGCTGCCTTGGAGCGCCGTTTCCAGCCGATTATCGTGCCGGAAGCAACTGAGTCCGAAACTTTGGCGATATTAAAAGGACTAAAAAAATACTACGAAGAATTTCACGGTGTTACCATCAGCGATGAAGTGCTGGAAGACACCGTCAAGCTAGCCAAGCGCTACCTGACTGAGCGCTTTATGCCGGATAAAGCCATCGATTTGCTAGACGAAACCGCAGCGTACTTGCGCATTGATGGCGGCCGCACCAGTCCGCAAGTACGGGCCTTGTCTAAAGAGCTTAAACTGACGAATGCACGCATCGAGGAAGCCGTCGACAGCGAAAATTACCGAAAGGCTGCTGAGTTCAAAACCCGCGCTAGTCAAATCCAAGCCGAGCTCAAGAAGCTGCAAAAGGCCGACAAACAAGCCAAGCAGCTAGCGATGTCCAGCGACGACGTTGCGGCGGTAGTTGCGCGTATTACTGGTGTGCCAGCGACTAAAGTCATCAAGAGCCTGTCTCTTATACACATCTGACGCTGCCGACGATAAGG
>JARIHJ010000017.1 GCA_029288335.1 Candidatus Saccharimonadota bacterium | reverse complement strand
ACTAGTAGCAAAGCGAAGCATGCTATCGACACAACCGCGAAGATCACATTATCTGACTGATGTTTATTAGCAAATTTAAATAGGTTAAAGAATGATGAGACGAGTCCTAACAGACAAACAAAAACCATTAGCTGATCCAGTTGAACCCCAAAAGCGCGGTACATACTATACGCCTTCAGGTTTGGCTTTTTAGCGGGTTTTGTCTCGTTAGAACCGGACATATGCTACTTCTTGCCTTCCAGCTCCCGCTTAGCGGCCTTCATAGATAGCTGCAAGCGGCCGCGGTCGTCGATGGCGACGAGCTTGACGGTGACTTTGTCACCTTCTTTTAGCTTGTCCGATGGCTTCTCGGTGCGCTCTTCCGATATTTCGCTGACGTGGACCAGGCCGTCTTTGCCGGGCAGGATTTGTACGAATGCACCGAAGTCCAACACCGATACAACGGGCTTGTCGACATAGATTTTGCCGACTTCCGGCTCTTCGGTCAGGCTGGCTATCCACTGCTTGGCAGCATCAATTTTGGCTTTGTCTGGACTCGCGATCATCACCGTACCATCGTCTTTTATATCGATTTCGGTGCCGGTTTCAGCGGTGATCTTCTGAATGGTTTCACCACCTTTGCCGATAACCTCGCGGATCTTGTCGGGGTTAATCGTAATCGATTCGACGCGCGGCGCGTACGGACTAAGCTCCTTGCGCGGGCCAGCCAGAGTTTTAAGCATATGCTCCAAGATGAAGGCACGGCCTTCCTTGGCCTGGGCGAGCGCTTTTTTAAGCGTGGCCGGAGCCAGGCCGTGGACCTTCATATCCATTTGCAGGGCCGTTATACCTTTACTGGTACCGGCAACTTTGAAATCCATATCGCCGGCAAAATCTTCGGCATCGGCTATATCACTTAGGATATAAGTTTTATCGCCGTCGACCATCAAGCCCATAGCGATACCGCTGACGGGTGCTTTGAGAGGCACACCAGCATCCATTAAGGCCAAGCAGCTCGAGCACACCGCCGCCTGGGAAGTCGAGCCGTTCTGGCTCATTATTTCGGTCACGCTGCGAATCATATAGGGGAATTCGGCTTCGCTTGGCAGCACTGGCATAAGCGCCCTCTCCGCCAAGTAACCGTGACCGATTTCGCGCCGGCCCGGGCTTCCTAGGCGCTTGATCTCACCGACGGTGTAGCCCGGCGCGTTGTAGTGGTGAATGTAGCGGCGCTCCTCGTCTTTTTCCATCGTGTCGACTAGCTGGACGTAGCTTAAGGGCGCCAGCGTAACAATGTTCAAACCCTGGGTGACGCCTCTGGTAAACAGGCTCGAGCCGTGAGCGCGCGGCAGTAGACCAACTTCGCTCGATAGTGGTCGGATTTCGGTCAGTTTGCGGCCATCCGGACGGATACCGTCCTCGACAATGCCCTTACGCACGTCTTTATGTAACGCCATCTGAAAAGCTTCGTCGTATTTGGTCTTGAGCTCATCGTAACCTTCGATCTGGTCGGCTAGCTGCTCGTGCATTTTACGCTTTAAGTCGCTGACAAGATCGTTGCGCTCCGGGTAGGCCTTACGCAAACTGGCGCCGAGCTTACCTTCAACCCATTTGTCGACGGCAGCCTGAATGAATTCGTCCGGCAGTGTCAGCTCGTATTCCTGCTCAGCTACATCAACTTTTTTGACGAGTTCCTGCTGAAGTTTGGCGGCCGGCTTAATGGCTTCTGATGCAAAGTCCAGCGCACCGCTAACTTCGGCCTCGGTCGCTTCGTTAGCTCCGGCTTCGACCATCATAATTTTGCCATCAACCGTCCCGGCCACAACTAGGTCGAGCTTACTGTCGTTCAGCTCGCTAGCACTCATAAATGCCTGGTAGTCGCCGCTCGCATTGATGCCGACGCGCAGTCCCGCAATCGGACCATCGAACGGAGTACCGGTCAGCATCAAGGCTGAACTCGCAGCCACCATCGCGACCATATCTGGCCGAAAATCCGGATCCATCGACAAGACCGTCGCCACAACCTGAACCTCGTTACGGTAGCCTTTTGGCCAGAGCGGCCTGATCGGCCGGTCGATCAAGCGGCCAATCAGGACAGCGTCGTCGCTCGGCTTGCCCTCGCGCTTGATAAACCTCGAGCCGCTGACTTTACCGGCCGCATAGAACTTTTCTTCGTAGTCAATGCTCAAAGGAAAATAATCGAAGCCTTGCAGCGGCTGGCCGACCTGCGCCGTACCCAGCACCACGGTATCGCCGTAGCTCACTAATACACTCGCGCTACTTCTAAAGCCCACGCGATTCACTTCCAGCGAGAGCTCACGCCCGCACCAATCAGTACTTACTTTAATAATTTCTTTGCCGGCAGGGTTAATTGTTTGTCCCATCGGTCTTCCTTTCTAAAGTGGCAAGGTTCAATCCGCTAATAAAGCGAACTGTGCTCTGCCACTTTGCTTAATTAATTTCTAGAATTGGATTCTAGATTGGAGCTTCTAGCTAGCAAATCTAGCTAAAACCTAGCGTCTAATGCCCAATTTCTTTATCAGTGCCAGATATTCCTGGCTATTTTTGTTGGCAATATAGCGTAACAACCGGCGGCGCTGGCCGACTAACTGCAATAATCCGCGGCGAGCGGCAAAGTCGTGTTTGTGAACTTTCATATGCTCGGTCAGCTCCTTGATGCGCTCGGTCAGAATACCAACCTGCACCGCGCTGGAGCCGGTATCGTTCTTAGCCTTAGCGAGATCCTTGATCGTCGCCTGTTTTTTCTCCGTAGTAATCATTCGCTCAATGGATATTAACAGATTCGTCGCCCAGTTTCAAGAAGTTTTTTTGCTAGCCCTAAAGTCGGATTTATAGCACAATAGTAGCGATGGAACTAGTTGCGCAGCATGTGCCGGCGGTAATTGAGTCGCTAGCGCCAATCGTCAACCAATACGGCTATCTGGCTGTGGGCGGGCTGGTGCTATTAGAGGATTTTGGCGTACCAGCACCAGGCGAAGCGGTATTGATCGCAGCCGCCTTTTTTGCCGGCGTTGGGCACCTTAATATCTTCTTAGTCTTTATAGTCGGCTTCGCCGGCGCGGTTTTAGGTGACAATATAGGCTTTGCCATCGGTAATTACGGTGGCGAGCCACTAGTCAAGCGCTATGGCAAATATATTTTCCTGACGCCGGAACGGGTCAAAAAAGCGACGAATTTCTTTGAGCATCACGGCGGCAAAGTCATAATTATTGCCCGCTTCGTCGAAGGGCTCAGGCAGGCCAATGGCATAATTGCGGGGCTTTCCGCGATGCGCTGGGGTAAATTCCTGAGTTTCAATATCATCGGTGCAGCCATCTGGGTCGCGCTTTGGTCGGCCGCCGGTTACTTCGGTGGCAATCACATCAGCACGTTCTTACGCTACCAAGCCTACTTCGCCGCCGTCGTCGGGGTGGCGATACTTACTTTTATAATCTATAAAGTTATAAGCCGGAAACGGAAGCCATCTTAACGAGCCTCACCATATAATCGCCGCGATTGCCCCTTTTCGTGCAAGTCATTTGGTCACGACGACCTAGCGCCGCAGCCGAAAATTCCGACGGGCTCGCCGGCTCCGATTCCTCTGTTAGCTTACCGCCCGAAATATAATTTAGCTCCTTCAGCATACTTAGCGGCACGCTGACAATCACCTCTGTTTCGTTGGTCTTATCCTGCCCAAGTTTACCTGCCATTACGCCCCCTCGAATTAATTTCATAAGAGACTAGCGGAGTCTGGCGCCCCGCTAGCCGTTGATGTAGTGTTAAATGTTAGCGGTTGTCGCTGCGGTGACTATTCTCTCCACCACGGCGCTTTGCCTCAGTTGGCTGTGCTCTTGCACCCTTCTTGCCTGCCTCGTGCGGGTCGGCGCTGTTTTCGCTGCCAAAGCTACCGCTACTAGCTTTGCCGCCCTTTCTAGCTTGCTCTTCAGTATCCTCACGGTTACCGAATTGCCCTGGGTTTTTTGGATCTGCCATACTTATCCCCCTCTCGCTTAAGTTGGCTCTTCCATAGTAGGAAATTAGGGCCAAACCATCAGTAACTTAAGTACAGCCCGCGCGTACAAATATTACAGACGGGTTAATAACTTCTTATGGATGTTAAAATTTGTCTATGTTGATCAGTAAATATGTCGCCAATGCGAGCGGCCAGTTTGGGCCCGAAACCCTCGCCAAAATCGATGCCGGCTTCGAGAAGGCTATTAGGATTGCCAGAGAAAAGCTCCACGCTGATCAAATCGACGTCATTTTCGTTAACGCGCCCTGGAGCATCATTCCTGAATATGGTATCGGCGGTTATTCGTCTGGGTCTTATAACATAAGCATCAGTCTCGACCCCAAGCGCGATTTCTCGGTAGAAGATTTAATTTCATCTATCCTCCACGAGGTCCACCACTGTATGCGCTGGCGCGATCCCGGCTATGGCGAAACACTCGGTGAAGCAATGATTTCTGAAGGCCTCGCAACTCTATTCGAAGAAGAATACAGCGGCAAAGCTCCACTCTACGGGCAAGTTAAAATCAAGCCTAGTGAAATCGCACTAGCTGAGAAATCGCTCGCCGACAAAAACTACACCCACAGCGATTGGTTCTTCGGCGCTGGCAAAATCCAGCGCTGGTTTGCCTACACCTACGGCTACCGGCTAGCCAAAGCGTACTCGGAAAAATCTGGTAAATCCGCCGCTGGGTTAGTAAATACTCCAGCAAAATTGTTTTTCAAATAAAATTGGAGGGTCCAGCGGGGCTCGAACCCGCGACACGCGGCTTAAAAGGCCGCTGCTCTACCAACTGAGCTATGGACCCCCAGTTGACGCCTATTATACCCGAAAACAGCACCCCCTAACTAGACACGCGGGAGTATAATGTATGTATGAGAAAAATTATTGATGTTTTATTGATTTTAGGCTTCTTAGCGGTTGATTTTTTCTTCTTCCATGATGTTTTTAAACCTGGCGAATCGACCAGTTTCGCGCAGTACCTAACTGGGGCCTTGAGCCTGCTAGTTTTCGTTGTCTGCGGCCAGTCACTATTAAAAAGTACTGTTCTCGTCAAAAAATAACAGATTCCGGGTGCTCTTTAAGCACCGACGCGGTCTTTCTTGGGCTTCCTCTTGGCGTTTTGCTCAATGTAATCGACGATTGTAGCGGCGACATTTTTGCCGGTAACTAACTCTGGGGTTTTCAGGCTGGCCGACGAATTAACCTCTAGGACTAGCGGCCCGCGATTAGAGCGCATCATATCAACGCCGCAGAATTTCAGCCCCATCGCCTTGGCAGCTTTTTGGGCAGTTTTGCGCTCTTCGTCAGTCAATTTCACTTTTGTGCCCTCGCCGCCTTGGTGGGTATTGGCGCGGAAGTCATCATCCAGATTTTGCCGCTTGATGCTAGCTACGACTTTACCGTTGACCACTAATGCTCGGATGTCAGTACCGGCACTTTCCTCGATGAACTCTTGGACCAAAAAGCTAACCCCCTCGACGTAGAAGGCTTGCATCACAGCCTTGGCCGCCTTACGGGTTTCGGCCAGCACGACACCGTTGCCGTGCGTGCCACGAGCAACTTTGATAATCACCGGCGCGCCACCAACCTGCTCCAAAACGTCGTCGAGATCGGCATTTTCGCGCGCAAAGACGGTTTTAGGAATACCAACGCCGGCCTTCGACATCAACTGCAACGAGCGCAACTTATCGCGCGAACGCGTCAGCGCAATCGACGTCGTCGTCGTAAACACATTCTGCATTTCAAACTGCCGCACTACCGCCGCACCGTACCGCGTCAAACTCGCCGCGATCCGCGGAATAATCACATCGACGTCAAGCACGTCCTCACCGTGATAGCTCACCACCGGCCGGTTCTGCTCGACCATCACATAACACTGCGCGTAATTAATAATCCGCACTTCGTGACCCCGAGCAAGAATCTCTTCCTTTAGCCGCTTAGTCGAGTAATTTCCCGGCCCCTGAGTTAAAATCGCAATTTTCATTCGTTCCCCTAACTATAAATTTGACGGTTAATAAACTCAGCCCTGTCTCTTATACACATCTGACGCTGCCGACGACTAGTCGA
>JARIHJ010000003.1 GCA_029288335.1 Candidatus Saccharimonadota bacterium | reverse complement strand
ATATTAATCCTGGTGACAATGGCGAATTTTTCAGCGAACAAACTGTAGATGGTTTAACCTCGGTACTAAAAAATTTCGACCCGAGCCATTACTCCGAAACCAAAATCCGCACCAGCGCCCGCCAGTTCTCCGTCGCCAATTTCCGGCACACCTTCAGCCAGTTCTTGCAAGCTACAGACAAATAAACACCTAAATTTGCCTTTAATCATTTAGTGTGTTAATGTATGCATAATGAGACTATACGAAGGTGAAGCACTGCCTATAACTAACCAAGTAATCATACTCGGCAAGCGTATCGAGTCGGATAGCGACGGCCACGCTGTCTTGTCGGTCGAAGCTCAGCAACGCGCGGATAGATTCCTAACTTACTATCATAAATTAAGCGGGATTTTTTATAACGATGAGGCGATGGTTGTCTGCTCGGGCGGCTCAGCATTATTAGCCCACGGCGAGAAACTACCAGAAGATGCCGCAGCGCGTGAAGGGCGAATAACAGCAGATTACCTGATTAAGCAGGGTGTTCGCCACAATATTATCGAGGTCGAAGATAGATCGAGCAGCACTCTCACTAATTTCACTAACTCAATGGATCTAGGCTATTTTAAACCAGAAGATTTTAATGCCGAGCACCGCCTCGGCGTGGTAACCCACCCACACCACCAAAAACGCGCGGCTTACCTAGCCCACCTACTCGGCTTTAGCCCAGATTCACTTCGGCCAATTGTGACGAAAGAATCCGATAATGCTCTCAGAGAATTTGTCCTTTTTAACGTCAATCGGGCCATATTAACCGGTGCTAGCGGACCCAAAGAATTAGTCGCTCACGAAGAAAAATTCCAACAATTTCTCGGTAAATTGCGCGGCAAAAAATCACCTGCCAAGTAGATCGCTGCGGTTGGCGGCGCTAACGAGAAAGTGTGGATTGATGAGCTCGCTAGGGTTGTAAACTAGCGGTTGGCCGGTAGTTACAGCCGCGATAATTCCACCAGCGGCGCGTAGGATAGCATCAGCCGCCGCGGTATCCCACAAGTGGCTCTCACCAAGTCTGGGATAAAGCGTGGCGGTGCCGTCGGCCACTAAGCAAAATTTTATCGATGAGCCGGATTTTAGCAATTGATAACCACCGAGTTCTTCTAAGAATTTTTCGGTTTCTGGATTCAAATGGCTGCGACTGACAGCCACGACCGGAACCTGACCGTCGAATTTAGCGGTAATTTTCTGCGCTTGTTTGCTACTGGCTTGCCTGAACGCGCCATAACCTTTCGCACCGTAATAAATTACGTCTTGAGCGGGTGCGGACACTACGCCCAAAATCGGCTCACCATTTTCGACCAGGCCGACATTGACTGTGAATTCGCCGTTTCGAGCAATAAATTCTTTGGTACCGTCGATCGGATCCACGCACCAGAATTTATCAGCTTGAATTTTGTGGCTACCCTCTTCTGACATAATCGGATAATCAGAAATCTTTTTTAAACCCGCTTCAATAATTTGGTTGGCGGCTTTGTCGGCCTTAGTTAGTGGCGAAATGTAACCAGGCTGAGCGTCATCTTCTTTCATTTCAACTTCAAAATCGCCGGAATTGTAAATTTCCATTACGGCCGCGTCGGCTTCGTGGGCAATTCCAATTACCTTCTCCAGTAAGCTTTTAAGCTCGGGCATTTAAGTAACCTTCTTTTTCTAGATAAAGTAGAATCTGGTTAGCTAATTCGTCGACCGAGTAGGTGACGGTATCAAGCGTTAGTTCGGCGTCAGTCGGTGCTTCGTAGGGGTCGGAGACGCCGGTAAACTCCTTGATTTTGCCGGCGCGAGCAGCGGCGTATAGGCCTTTACGGTCGCGCTTCTCGCATTCTTCAATCGGTGTGGCGACGTGGACTAGAATAAAGCCACCGCCAGCAGCCGTAACCATTTTCCTAACTTCCTGGCGAATTTTGTCATAGGGCGCGATCGGCGCGCAAATCGCCAGGCCACCGTGCCGCGCGATTTCGCTCGCGACAAAGCCAATGCGCTTAATATTT
>JARIHJ010000098.1 GCA_029288335.1 Candidatus Saccharimonadota bacterium | reverse complement strand
TGAAGAGCTTGAATGCACCACAACTTGTCTTGCCTGATGATGGTAAAGTACCACGCTTCACCGTCGCCGAAATCCACGAAATGTACACCAAGGCGACCAAGACTGACACGACCAACGAAAAAGATTTGATTCCTGATGAAGAGCGCTGGATTAGTGAATACGCCAGAAAAGAGCTTGGCACGGATTTAGTTTTCGCGATCGAGTTTCCGATCGAAGCCGCCAAATTTTACCACAAGATTGACCACGAAAAAGGTGTTGTCTTCTGGGGTGATTTACTGTTCCGCGGGCTCGAAATCGCTACCTGCCCCCTGCGCGAAAATAACTACGAAAAGATGATCGAACAGATGACGGCAGCCGGCCTGGACGTGACGCACGAAGGTTTCAAATACTACCTGCAAGCTTTCAAATACGGCCTGCCGATGCACGGCGGCTGCGGCTTCGGAATTGATAGATTAGTAGAAAAAACCATCGGCCTCGGCAACGTCAAAGAAGCCACCCTCTTCCCCCGCGACATCAACCGGCTGGCACCATAGGGTATTAATTTATGTTAAAATTATAAGTAGATGAAATCTACTCATAAGCCCTACCGATCAAAGACTTCAAAAAAGCCGCTTACTTTAGAGCAGAAGCGAGTTATTGATAAAGCTGTAAAAAAAGCTGTAAAGCAATATGGAAAAACCCTAGAGTTGCTTGCAAAGACATAGAGTTTATGAAGAAGCTATCGCTTCTAGAAGTTGAATATATACCTTATCCCTTGGCAAGAGAGCTAATGGATTTTGATGAGCCTCTACCTGCATTTGAAACACGCTTTCCGGGTAAGTTAGAAAGTTGTCTAGAGCAACCATTTCAAACTTTTGATGGAAAAGATCTTTATCCAGGAATTGTTGATAAAGCTGCCACTTTATTCTACCTCATCACTAAAAATCATCCATTTGAAAACGGCAATAAGAGAATGGCCATAATGACAGTTCTTGTCTTTCTTTTTATAAACAACTACTGGATGGAGATTGATCCCAAGGATTTGTATGAACTAGCTTTAATAGTTGCTAAGAGCAAGGCGACACAAAAAGGTCATATGCTTGAAAAGCTAGAAGAAGTTTTTGGTAAGTTTCTCACAAAGAGATTATAAAAACAGCGCGGGATTAAATCGCGCTGTTTTAGTGCCCGCTAGTAAAAATTACCAGTGGAAAGTTTGGCCGAGGATCCAGAGGCAGAAACAGATTGATATAAAAAACAATCCGAGCCCTACCGGCGAACCCCAGCTGAACCACGAACCCCACGAGCGCCAGTGTTTCATGTGCTCGTCGTACCAGTACTTTGCCTGGTCGTCGGGGTATTTGCTGTCTTTTGCCATTGCAAAACTCCTTTTTAAATTAATGAAGATTCGCTCTGGTGGGTGCTTGCCGCCGCTATGTTGTTCGCTGAGCTAGCGCATAGCTGTTTGCGGCGCCACGTCGGTAATATTTAAGCATAAAGTTCTCTGACCCTCAACCAGAAACTGTATAATAAAGTTAATGAATGTGTACATACCGCCACAGCGGCGAGAAACGGTGGCCGAACGGCACGGCATCCATAGCCACGTCCGGAATTTTCTGGAAATGAAGGGCTTTGATGTGATTTCGCGAACGGGTGGCAATCGCTCATTGCCTTGGCTTAAAAACGCTGGTGCCATGGTACTAGAGACTAACGAAATTACCAGGGAAGATCAGAATGAATGCTTGTATATGGCCTGGGCGCTTGGCCGGCAAGTATTAGTGCTGTTCGATGTTAGGAACGCGGTCCCAGGCGGCGAACCCAGTGCCGAGCTGATTGATGCCAGCCG
Organism: Candidatus Saccharimonadota bacterium; assembly: GCA_029288335.1. GTDB lineage: Bacteria > Patescibacteriota > Saccharimonadia > Saccharimonadales > UBA4665 > JARIHJ01. The sequence goes on along the minus strand of JARIHJ010000098.1, from coordinate 1,835 downwards.
CCGCGACGGCAATGAAAATTCGAATCTCTGGCTAGTTCGACATACGCCCATTGTCGCCGATCGTTTCACTGTCGTAAATTCGGCTCTAAAGGTCTTCGCTAGAGCCGATCTAGACTAGCGCGTGCGACATAGCTCACAAATTGGCAGCGCCGGCTATGCTAGAATGCCCGGATGCTTTGGATAATTATCGGTATTTTGATCGTCCTGTGGCTGCTCGGATTATTCGCTTTTCATCTCGGCAGTCTAATTTATATTTTGCTAGTCATCGCGCTGATTGTGCTAATCGTTAAGCTAATTAAAAAAGCCTAGAGAGCTGGCGCGTTATCCAAGTTCTGCCAGATGTACCAGCTGGCGATTGATTCGTAGGGCTGCCAGTGATTTTTGATGGATAATTGTTTGATTTCGTCGGCAGTCGGCAAATGGTCGAATTTATAAAGTTGCTTAATCGAATTACGAATTCCTAAATCGCCCACTGGAAGTACGTCGACGCGCGCCATACAAAACATCAGAAACATATGCGCTGTCCACTCGCCGATACCTTTGACGGCTATCAGTTCGGCTGCGATTTCTTCGTTACTTAACTCTTCCAATTTATTCAGCTCCAGCTTGCCATCCGCGATGTGCTGGGCTAAGTCACGAATGTAATTAGCTTTTGGGCGGGATAGCCCGACGGTCCGTAGCTCTTCAACTGACTTTTCTAAAATTTGCTCTGGCGCGGGCACCTCCGAGCCGAACAATTCCTGAAAGCGTTTCTCGATTGATGCGGCGGCTTTGACCGACAGCTGCTGGCTAATAATCGCATCGACTAGCTCCCAGTAATAATTGCGGTGGGGCCGGATGGTGCAGAGCCCAGCTCGCTCAATAATTGGTTTTAGTATTGGATCATTTTTGACCAAATGTTTAGCCGCAACTTCGGTGATTCGGTCATTAATTACCTTAATCATTTTAGGAGATTACGTGGGCACGTTCGTAGCGCTTGCTACTTCCAATTAGCGCCAGGCCGACAATTGCCAAAACCAGTCCCGGCGCCGCAATGCCGATAGCTAGTGGCGAGGTGTCGATGACGTTATGGAAGATGGTCACGGCAATGATTGAGCTGACGATTGGGTTAACGATTTCAATAATTGGCTGCGAGATGACTAGCGGTCCGGCCGCGAAGACGCTTTGCAAGATCGCTACCATCAAAATCCCAGAGGCGATAATGACATAGAGCTCCCAACTGGACAACAGGCTGAGCGGGCTTTCGTTGAATTTTTCAATAACGAGCTTGGTCAGTCCGGCGGTCAGGCCGATGTTGGCGGCAGCCGCTATACCGCCGACGGCGGCGCGAACTTTCGGTGAACTAGTGCGGCGCACGATAGCGATGCAAATCAGAACTACAGCCATAATTATTCCGATGGTTAGCGCCCAGTCCGACCCATCGTAACGCAGATGCCCACCGTGTGGCCGTGCCGCCGTCAGCATCGTCGCCAAGCCGACACAAACGAAACCGACAGCGAGCCATTCGCGCTTGCCAGCACGTATATGGTAGCGGAAGTGCAAAATCAGGAACAAAAACACCAGCACCATGGTCATAATCGCTTCAACGACAATCAGCGAGCCTTGGTAAAGCGCCAAGGCTTGCAATAAAAAACCGATCAGCTGCAAGCCGACGCTAGCCAGCCACAGTCTTTTCCGCGCGATGGTCATAAATAGTTCGCGGCTGAAGAGTTCTTTGGGTAAATGTATACCCGCCGCCCGCCGCTGCATTATAATCGCCATAGCGTTGACCAGTGCTGCCAACAGCGAGACTAGCACCACAAATACAATCATTATCCCTATTGTATCTCTGTCTC
>JARIHJ010000084.1 GCA_029288335.1 Candidatus Saccharimonadota bacterium | reverse complement strand
AAATGGCCGCTGGTGCGACCAGACATTTTCGGCGCTAGCTCATCAACGAGCTTATGGGCGCTAGCAACCGTTTGCAGACCGCTAATAACTTGCCGTCGGTTATGCAAATCGCCTTTTTTGGCTTTGGTTATAAGCTTCTCGACGTAAGGCACGACTTCCTTGGCTTTTGGCAAAGTAGTCTCGATCGACTCATACTTGACGAGCGAATCGGCCAAGCCCTTAACTAAAGCCCGGCGTTGGTCGCGTTCGCGGTTAAATTTCTTGCCTTTGTAGCCGTGACGGTGCATATTTACAGCTCCAGCTCCGCTAATTTTTCCTTAACTTCGTCAAGCGCCTTGCTGCCAAAACCCTTTAGCTCGCGCATTTCGGCGTCTGATAGGCTGAACAGGTCCTTGATGGTGTGAATGTCGTTATTGACTAGAGCGTTCGTGGTACGGGCGGTCAGGTTCAAATCTTCAATCGAAGTGTCCAGGACAGCGCTCTCGTCGGCTAACGGCGTTTCGTCGCCATCACTGGCGCTAGTCTCGCTACTACCAGTGGTGATGGTCTCACTCTCGACACGGGTTTTACCCGCCAGTGCTGTGTACTGATTAATTAAAATGGCAGCAGCCTCTTCAAAAGCTTCTCGCGGCGTGATCGAACCATCAGTGTCGACGGTGATGAGCAGACGATCGAGGTCAGTAATCTGGCCCACGCGGGTATTCTCGGTGCTGTATCGGACCCGCTTGACAGGACTAAAAATAGCATCCAGGGCGATGTGGCCGCTGGGCTTTTTGGCGGTTGATTGCTCGATTGGGCGGTAACCGCGGCCAACTTCGACGATCAGCTCGGCGGTTAGCTTAGCCTTAGAACCGTCCAAGTGCGCGATAACGTGGTCAGGATTGACGACTTCGACATCGGCGTTAGTCTTGATATCTTTGCCAATGACTGGGCCGCTGCCGGTTTTGGTAAGTGTCAGAGTTTGTGGCTCATCAGAAAAGACGCGGAAGCGCAGGCCCTTCAAATTCAGCATAATATCAACCACGTCCTCTTTGACGCCGGCTAGCGTTGTAAATTCGTGGCTAGCGCCCTCGACTTTGAAGCTGGTGATAGCCGCGCCGCTGATCGACGACAGCAGCACTCGGCGCAAACTATTGCCGAGCGTGTTGCCATAGCCCGAATACAGCGGCTCGATGGTAAAAGTTGCTGAAGTTTTGCCGTGGTCATCGACTTTGACGACTCCCGGTGTGTGAATTGAATTGTTTGCCATTCTGGTTCTCCTCTTCTGGCTTACTTATTTCCCTAACGTGAATAATATTCGACGATTAATTGCTCGTTGATCTCCGGCTCAGCGTCGTCGCGCGTCGGCAAGCCGCTGACAGTGAATTGCAACTTCTTGCGGTCGACCTTCAGCCAGTCAGGCGTCGTCACCGGTGATGGGCTGGTGTCGTCTAGCTTCTTGAAATATTCGGATTTATGGCTGGCGTCTCGGGCAGTAATCTGATCGCCGGCTTTTAGGCGAATCGATGGAATGTCCACGCGCGTGCCGTTTAAGCAGAAATGGCCGTGGCTAACTAGCTGCCTGGCGGCGCGGCGACTGGGCGCAAAACCGGCCCGGTAAACCGCATTGTCCATTCGCTGCTCTAAGAGTTGCAGCAAAATTTCGCCGGATTGGCCCTTGGTGCGTGAGGCTTCTTTCATTAATTTACTGAATTGGCGCTCCAAAAGTCCGTAGAGACGCTTCACCTTTTGCTTTTCACGCAGCTGCAGGGCGTACTGACCGGAACGGCCCGGTGGACGCCGGCTGCCCATACCGGCTTGCTCACCCGGTTTGGCAGTGCGCCGAGCCATTACTTTGTGGGCTTTCGGGTGAAGGGCGTAGCCCTCGCGCCGGCTCATCTTGACGATAGATTGACGATCTCTGGCCATGCCTAGACCTGTCTCTTATACACATCT
>JARIHJ010000080.1 GCA_029288335.1 Candidatus Saccharimonadota bacterium | reverse complement strand
CGTTCAGGCCATTTAAGATAATTAAGGTCTTCTTGGTTACCAGTACCCCGTTTACAACATCACCATTTGTGCCAATAGCCGCTTGGCCAGCCGGAGCCTGGAAGATAGAAAAATTCGGCAGTTTATTTAAATCCGGCCCCTGGCCTACCAATGCTTGCTCGCTGACTCGAATAACCGGATTTCCATTCAGAGTGCTGCCCGGCCCCAATGTATAAGTAAGCTTGCCGTTTATATAATTGCTGCTTCCTGTCAGGTATTTATATCCATCGGCGAGGGACTGCGGGTAGTACAGAGAAAATTTAGCTTTGTGCTTTACTGATGTAGGTAAGGGATTGCTATGACTAGTAGTTGGCCCTGTAATTAAATAAATCCCAATCAAAACCAAGATTATTACTAAACTTGCAACTACAGTTTCTCGGTGTAGGCGTAGCTTGATGAATTTTAAAAAGTTCCGGATGTGGGCAAATACGAGAGCTGGCGCTGGAGCTCTTCTGGCTTTTTGGTCTAGCACTTCAGGTTGGTCCGGGTGAGGTTCAGACTCGACTGAAGCGTCAGCCGGGACATCATTGGGTTCTTTGGGTTCTTCTTTTTCTACAGATTCGTCGGTTGTGGTTTTGTCAGTAGTAATTTCAGTGGCTGGGGTTTCATCGGTTGTAGGTTCGTCGAGCGTAGAGGGACTGCTAGTTACAGCTTCCTCCTCGGCTTGTTCGACAACAACTATTTTTTTGACACCCACAGAAGTTAATTTACCCTAATTCCGATGCGCAAGCAAGGTTCTTTAACGGCTATATACCCTGCAGAAGGAGCGGCTGCTTCAACATCACCAGTTCGGTAACAACCCACATATTATTTCCCTGAACTAGGCGCAGGCGTTGTATTCGTAACTTCAAAATTACCCACTACCACCGACGAAGACTTATTGTAGCTGCACGTAATGGTAGCCGAGCGAGTCCCAAGCGGCGCAGACGTTGATACCGTCCAATCCCAAGCAACATTGCCAAAGTCATCGGCAGTTTTAGCTGCTAGGCCGCTAGCTTGGACTTTTTCATGGTTGTATTCCACTGAGATTGTGCAGCTAGAGCCAGGCAATGTCTGGACGCCAACCGACGCTTCCTCGCCCCGCAAAACTGGGTTATTCAAGACTGTAATTGCGGTTCCCTCGCGCGCATTAGCTGGCGGCTTTGTCGGCACAATCGGCTGGGCTTGCGGTGGCTGATTGGCTAGTAAGCTAGTTGTAGATTGATCCCCGCCTTGACCAAAAAGATAAACATAGACCAACCCAGCAGCAATAACAAGGACTAGCAGCACACAAGCACTAGCCAGCGTGCGCTTAACGGCCCTAGGAACCTGAAGCTTTGGAACTCTAACCTTCTTCACTGCTAACTCTAATCTTAGCATAAGCTGACTTCTGTTAAACTACAGTTATGGCTTTATCGATCGGCATCGTAGGACTACCTAATGTTGGCAAATCCACACTGTTTAATGCGCTAACTGATGCTAGCGTGCTAGCGGCTAATTATCCTTTCGCCACCATCGAGCCAAATACCGGTGTCGTGCCCGTGCCGGATGCCAGGCTAGCAAAATTATCCGAAATGTACGCCAACGCGCCGGTGAAGCCCGCTACTGTCACGTTTGTAGATATCGCCGGGCTAGTCGCCGGAGCTAGTCACGGTGAAGGTCTGGGCAATCAATTCTTAAGCCACATCAGAAGTTGTAACGCCATCTGTCAGGTCGTTCGCGCATTTACCGACAACAACGTCCAGCGCGCCAGTTCTAGCGACCCAAAAAGCGATATTGAAGTAATTAACACCGAACTAATCATTGCTGATTTACAAACAGTAGAGCGGCGATTGCCACAATTAGCCAAGGAGGCTAAGGCTGATCCGAAATTAAAGCCAACTCTGACCCTAGTCGAAAAGCTAAAGGCCGGCCTAGATGCCGGCCAACTAGCCGGACAGCTGTTCACCAGCGACGAGTTAGCCGAGGTTAGCGACTTACAGCTACTAACCGCCAAGCCATTCGTGATTTGCTTCAACCTCGATGAAAGTCAACTAGCCGACAAAAAGCTGCAGGCCGATCTAGCAGCACTGGTTACGCCCTGCCCTAGTATTTTTCTATCGGCAAAATTAGAAGACGAATTAAAATCGCTTGATGCTAATGATGCTAGGGAATTGCTAGCAAGTTATGGTGCAAAAACCAGCGGCCTCGAACAACTGGTCAAGGCTAGCTATCAGGCGCTCGGTCTCCAAAGTTTCCTAACCGCCGGTGAAAAGGAAGTTCGGGCCTGGACCATCAAACGCGGCTCAACCGCGCCGCAGGCAGCCGGGGCCATTCACGGCGATTTCGAGCGTGGCTTCATCGCCGCCGAAGTGATTAGTTACGATGATTTAATAGCAGCCGGCTCGTTAGCGGCCGCCAAGGCCACTGGCAAACTCCGTCTAGAAGGCAAAAACTACATTATGCAAGAGGGTGATGTCGTAGAGTTCAAATTCAACGTCTCGAAGTAGGATTGACCTAGAATCGGCTCGAGAAGCGGCGACGACTACTAATCAGCCCCGGCAACTTGGCAAAGGCGATCCTAGCGGCCTGCAGGTCCCGTATGGGCAACAAACTACCAGTTTTAATGTAACGTTCTGGCGATTCATTAACCTGTTTTAAATAATCGTCTAGTGCGCCCTGGCTACCCAGCTCGGTATCAGGTGCAGGCTGGTTGAACCTGGGCTCGCCATTACTAGTATTCGGGCTGGCTTGCCTGAGCTGGGCCTGAATGTAGGCCTTGAGCGTCTGGTCCAGCCGATCGAGTTTATCGTGCTGCTTGACGGCAGCCTCCTTCTTCTCCTCTTTGATTTCGATCATCCGGCACTGGACGCAGTCGATCAGTTTGCGCAAACTAGCTTGATTGTAACTGATGAACTTCAGGTTTTTCGGGCCAGCTGAAATGTTGATCGAAGATTTGAACAAGCGGTGATTGTAATCTAGTTGGTTAATCATATCAAAGCGGAAATCTTCGACGTTCAGGAAGTTAAAGGGCTTTTTGTCGAGCAGGAGAACTCGGTGATCGGTCGAGACTAGGAGTGCAAAACCGTTTTCATAGTAGCCGTTGACGACTTGCGAGATGGTTTCATTTGGCGTCAATACATTGGCGAGTTCGGCTAATTCTGCGCGGCCCCAGGCGCCGATCTTGAAGTTTATTTTCTCCAACTGTTTATTTACGTCGTCTTGACTTACCATATTCCCCTCCTGTTTTTAACAGTAATTTAATAATGACAGGGGTAGGGCGGAAAATCGGTAATTATGCTCACATATCGCGTATGATTTTTATCACGTATGCTTGCAATGCGATCGTAGACCTGCCATAGTTTTATTAGCTAACCTGGATGCCCGAAGTTAGCTAGAAGCAAAATGAAACACCGATATAAGGCAATCAGCCAGAAAAAAGTATCTTTGGCTGGGGAAGGTTTCGCTTCTGGCTAAGGAGGAATTATGAATCCGTCACCCGGCAGCACCGACCAACTGATTCAACTATTCCGCGGTGGCAAACGTCTCGAATATAGTAAAGGTGAATTTATCGTCCGGCCAGGAGAAGAAATGGCCGGCGTTTTTTATATCGAAACAGGGCTCGTCAAAAGTTATAACTACACCCGCTACGGTGAAGAAAACCTGTTATCCCTACGCAAAGACGGTGAAATTATGGGCCTAACGCTAGCCTTAACCGGTGAAAAACTGGATGTAATGTATACCACGCTGGCGCCCAGCGTGATTTGGCAATTAACTCAGGACGAATTTCTGGAACATTTGCGCAATAATCCGAAAGTCAGCCTGACCGTCCTTAGGATAATGGCTGAACTCTACCGACTGCATTCCGAACATATCTTAGATCTAGAATACCGCAGCGTACGCGAACGCCTAATCGCTTTCTTGCTAACCATCCGCTGGCGCTTCGGCAAAAAGATCAACAGTTGTATAGTCATCGAGGCCCCGCTCAGGCACCAGGATATAGCCAGCTACATTAACGCCAGCCGCGAAACTACTTCTCGCGAGCTGAGCCTTCTGCAGCGCAAAGGCTTGATCGAATTTAGCCAGGGGCTGATTGTGCTCAAAGAACTGGATAAATTGCGCGCTTACCTAGAAGTTTAGATATTAGATAAAAAACTAGCGAGTGGCGCGGTGGCAGAGGCCCCGGCGAGCGGAACCTCTAGTGAGCACGCCGGGGAAGGATGCCGGAGCGACGAGGCTCGCATTAATCCGATGTTTATTTCCAATTTAAGACTACATTTTCGATGGTTTTGAGGATAACGGCGTGATCAGCCACCTTTGGCTTATTGTAGTAATGATCAATGCCAAGATCTAGCTGATCGACCACCGACAGCACGTGAATCTCATCAGCCAGCACGTGCATACGATCGACCGCCGCTACTGTCGCAAGTGGCGTCACAATAATCAAGCGTGCAATCTTGATCGGCTTCAAAAATTCAGCTGCCATATCAAGCGAGAAACCGCTAGTCAGTCCATCACTAACTAGAATTACATTGTGACCATAGAGTAAATCACGCCGAATCAGGCCGGAGCCTCCGAGCAAATGATTCATTTCGTGTAGCTTGGTCAGGCGCTCTCCGTCCAGATAATTTCGAAACTCCCCGCTAGCCTCCTCTACCTCACCGGCCGAATACATATTGTTATATGAAAATGTACCTGTCTGAGCGATACCGGCGATGGCGTCTGGCTCACCTGGGAGATGTATCTCGGAAAACAGCAGCATCGTCAAGACACAGTGGAGCGCTACGGCAATCTCGGCACCAACTATTACGCCACCATCAGATAGGGCCACCACCGCAGAATTCTCATAGCGGTACTTTTCGACTAATTGGTCGGCTAGCAATTTACCGGCTGCTTGTCGGCTAGCAAAATACATAAGCGTATTTTATCAGTTATTGGCCGGACGGAGCAGATAAAATCGCTCCAGATTGCCTTTTTCACCAGCCACAGCCGAATCCGCTTTATTGATAATTACAAACTGCTGCTTGACCCACGTTTCAAAATTTTTCAGGATTTGCCGGCGGATTTTCTCGTTCTTAATTACACCTTTGTGCTTCAGGCCGCTTTGCATTGCCTCAAATTGCGGCTTAACCATAGCTACGATCTCGGTATCTTTACGTGCCAAAGTTGCCACATGGGGCAAGATTTCGCGTAAACTTATAAAGCTTACATCTATTATGATTGAATCAATTTTGTGTTCAGTTTTAAATTCCCGTATATCTGTTTTTTCGTGGAGTTCTATGCGTTTATCACTTCTTAGCGACTTATGTAGTTGGTCAGTGCCCACATCTACAGCTATCAACTTTTTAGCCCCGTGCCGTAAAGCATATTCTGTAAAGCCGCCAGTGGAAGAGCCGATATCCAGCACGGTTTTGTCAGCAAAATCCAACTTAAATGCCTCTGCCGCACTTTTCAGTTTTAATGCCGCTCGGCTGACATACTGCTCGCTGACAGTCAGCTGCACCTTGTCAGCCTCACTCACCATTTGGCCTGGTTTGGTGGCTACTTGACTGTTCACTTTCACCTGGCCAAGCCGTACGTAACTTTCCGCCTGGGAACGCGAGTTAACTAGCCCCCGCTCCGCCAAAACCACATCAAGCCGCCGCTTAGCCATCATTAATTACCTTGCATTTTAATCACAAGTTTACTTACTCTGCTGCCAAAAGAACAGTAGCCGGCAATTTCATAAGTTCGGGGATTTCCCTTTCGGCGACGAGTTGTCGGTATACCGCCTCTATGCCCACAATCTCTCCTTTGCCCATCTTGTGGCGGTAGGTTTTTCCAATCCATTCCCTATGCAGCTCATCTGTCCACGAATCAGGGTTCATGGCAATAGCAAAGAAAGATTTCCTGATGGTTTCAATGTCTTCTTTGGGCATCACCTGTATTTTCTGAACGACGCCCGGCCAACGGTACCACGGCGAAGTCTCGCGGCGAAATAGGAATTCCAAGTTGTATGCCAAACCCTCCGTGGCTGCAACCTCCAGCAAGTTATCATATGGTGTCGTTTCAAGGCGCAAGCAGTGTACAAGCTCATGGAAAAGGGTGCCAGCTATGGCCATTTCTTTCCTGCGAGGAGAGTATTCCTGAGACTTTTCGCGTACATTGACGTGGAGCGTTTTACTAGCGCTTGTATAACCATACACACCTCTTTCTCCTGCTGCTAAACGGTGTGCGACCAAATATTTTCGATCTCTTAACTCTAAGCCGAACCTTTTTAGTCCGGCCACTGCGATTTCTGAACAGGTTTTAAGGTCCCCGCGCACAGCACCGCGACTTTCTTTTTCTTCAAAACCACCGCCCCACCTCAGTTCGATGCCTGGAGCTGTCATTTTTCATTTCAACGTAGCCAATTCGCGATGGCTTTTGCTGTGCTTTACCTCGTTTTATACTTTCTATTTTGTACTATACACCCATTGTTTCGAAAAAATGCAAATTTTAGATAGTTGTAGCTCGGTTATGCTGCTGTTTCGCCGCTTTGCCTAAAGTAGTAATTGCGCACAATCTGTCGGCTACTACCCTCTGCATCACGGTCTATCTTCATCACTTCGCTGAAGCCGGCGACTGTAAGTTCGAACCCTTTTGGCAACAAAGCTTCATATCTTTGAGTAATGTGGGGT
>JARIHJ010000077.1 GCA_029288335.1 Candidatus Saccharimonadota bacterium | reverse complement strand
CAACTTGATTAAAGACGAAGGTGTTTTCAGTCGCGAAGAGTACGACAATTTGCTGGCTAGCAAGAACGGTCGGCTAGGCAAAGTGGCTGTTAGTAAGACAAGCATTAGCGAGCCGAAGCCAGGTACTGGCAGCAAGCCAGCCGAACCAGCGCGTCGTCCGATGCCAGGTCCAAAGCCGACACCCGAAGAGCCAAAAGCCGCTGAGTCCGAGCCCGTCTCATTGACTATGGAAACCCCTAAAACTAAGCGTCCGCCACAGACTGAACCAAAGAAAGCTGAAACAGAGCGGAGCGGTGAGCTACCACCTATCCACCTTGATATTGGTGAGCGTAGCGAGACGGCTGACTATCACGAGAAAAACCAAGACACGCTATTGCGCGATGACGAGCAGTGGTTGTTTGGTGTATTTGATGGGCTTGGTGGCCACGTTAATGGAGATGTGGCCTCACAGAAAGCCGCTGAAGCTATTAAGAATCATTATGCCAACACAGAAACTCCTGTCACTGAGGAAGACGCAATACACCGTGCTATTTATGCTGTCAATGCTGCCCGGCACGCAGTGAGGGCGGAAGGCGAGGGTGGTGACAGTACAGCAGTCTTTGCCAAAGTGGAAGAAATTGATGGGAAGCCATATCTAGTGTGGGCCAATGTCGGCGATTCACGACTGTTTATTCAGCATGGGGCCTACGGGGCTATTACTGCATTATCGACTGATCAATCTGGGGGCAATGTAGTGTTCAATAGTATGGCGCAGCCTGGAGCGGAAGATGGCGAGCGCGACGAATTTGGCGCCCTGGGATTGAGCGCAGGTGACCGTCTGATGCTGTGCTCTGACGGTATAACCGGTGATTGGGAGCCTGAGTTTCTGACTAGCGCGGAAATGCAGATGGGCTTTAACGCGCCGAGCGCGCAGGCGGCCGCCGACAAATTCCTCGAAGTGTCTAAAAAGGAAGACGACAAGTCCGTGCTCGTGATAGATGTGCTTTCCGGCGATAAGACAAGTGAGCCCAAACCAGATGATGCCGAAGCTGACGAACCTGCTGAAGGAGTAGAAACCTATCGGACGCCTGATTTTCGAAAGAGCTACGACACCAAGATAGTTGACGAAGACGGCAAGGTGTATCTCCGAGAAGGCAATGACTATTGGCGGCTTGACCCAGCAACTGGCCGGAAGCTCGGCAGCAAAGTCGCTAGCCTAGAGGAAGACGAAATTGCGCCTAAGGCTACATTCGGTGAGCAGCTGGTGTTGAGTGATGGAGCCACTACCGTAACAAGCGCGCCGATTAAATCTATCGACCACATCTCCAGAGACGGCAGCGAGAAGGCTGACACCCCTAAAGCTCCTGAAGCGAAAAAGGCTGGCGACACAATCCCGGCTGGTGGCTTTGATGATAGTGATACAACCACCGCTCGTGGTTGGCGCCAGAATCTGAGGGCTAAAATGGCTAGTGCGCGCGAAAAACTCGCTCTAGGCAAGAGGACAAAGGAATATTCTAGAAAACATCCAATAGCAACTACTTCTGTGGGGCTAGCAGGCGCATTAGCAGTATTCTTGTCGGTGTTCGGAGCTACTGAAAATGGCAGTGGTAACAACCACCAACCGCAGACGGAGCAGCAACAGAAGCAGGGCAACGGCAAGCAAGCTCCGTACAATGGTACTGACTCAAAGTCTGGCCCGAGCGACGTTGATGTGACCAAGCTGCAAGGCGTCTATGGCAAGAACAGCCAGGGCGGCAACACTTACACAGTACGACTTCCGAAGAGCTTGGAAGACCAACTGACCGCTAAATAATTAGCTATAATTAGCGGATGAGCTTCCGCCGGCTAGTTAAGCTATTAATTCCGAAAAGTCTGTTCGCCAAAATCGAGCCTTATGGTCACTGGCTGGAGGCGCTGATTTGGCACAGCTGCTACGGCTTTCCAGCGCGGAAAATGAAAATCATCGGTGTCACTGGCACGAATGGCAAGACGACGACTAGCTTTCTGATTCACAAAATGCTGGTGCAAGCTGGCTATCACACCGGGCTGATGAGCACGGTCGCTTACGGCGTAAATGACGACATCCGCCCGCAAATCCACCATATGACGAATGTGCCGGTACCTGAGCTCGTCAAAAGGCTTAAATGGATGAAAGGGCAGGGCGCCGAGTGGCTGGTGCTCGAGACGACTAGCCACGCTCTGGCTCAAAACCGCGTGGCTTTTATACCATATTCACTGGCGGTGATGACCAATGTTACGCACGAGCATCTCGACTTTCACAAGACTTTTGAGAATTACGTTAACGCCAAGCGGAAATTATTCAAACTAGCTAACGCCAACAAGAAAGGCCTCCGGACGGGAATTATCAACGCCGAAGATCCAAGTGCGGCTAAATTTGCTAGCGATGTGGCTCATCCGCTAACGTACGGGGTCAGACAGGGTGACTTACGCGCTAGTGATGTCAAACTAGCCCCTAGCGGCGTTAGCTACGCGGCTAGCATCGACGGCGATAGCTATCAGATAAAATGCCAAATCCCAGGCAGCTTTAATGTCTACAACTCGCTAGCCGCCGCGCTAGCTGGCCGCGCTATCGGTCTAGACAGACCACAAATAGAGCAGGGAATAGCCGCGCTGGAATCCGTCGAGGGCCGGATGACTAGAATTGACGAAGATCAGGACTTTGACGTCATCGTCGATTTTGCCCACACGCCGGATAGTTTTGAGAAGTTGTTCAAAGATCTGAAGCCGGTGGTGAAAGGCAAATTAATTGTAATGTTCGGCTCGGCCGGCCGGCGCGATGAAGCTAAGCGGGCAGTGCAGGGTGAGTTAGCTGGTCGCTATGCCGACGAAGTGGTTATAACTGAGGAAGATGACCGCGACATTGACGGTCAAGCGATAATGGATCAGATCGCCAGCGGCGCCAAGAAAGCAGGGAAGGAGCTGGACAAAGATCTATTTCTGGTTCACGACCGGCCTGAGGCTATCAGTTTTGCCATCAAGCGGGCCAAAAAAGGCGATACGGTGTTATTGCTCGGCAAAGGCCACGAAAAAACCATTGAACGCGCTGATGGCGAGCACCCCTGGGACGAAATTGCCACCGCCCACACCGCCCTGAAGAAACTAATCTAGCTTGACTACCGTTAAAATTAATGATAAAATTAAACACGTATAACTACTAAAATTTAATAAAACAAACAATCTAAGCTTAAATCATATGTCTATGCCAGCAGAATTACCACCGATGTCGCCCAATGATCCTGGTAGTTATCCAGGAAAATACGTTCTGCCGGAGCTTGGTTTAAATAGGACTACTGAATACTCTTATGAATTGCTAACAGGTCATCGTCGTACCGATGGCAGTTTCAAAACTACAGAGCAGCTGCAGACTGAATATGTGCGCCTAACCGATGAGTTAATACGGCAGATGACGGAGGGTGTTCCAGTAGAAGATCCCCAAACTGGTGAGCGGCAATTAGAAAAACCTGACTTCGTGGTTTACCTGGATAAATCTGCTCGGCCCGTATCGTGGCTAGTTAAGGAGCTTTGGCCGACACTCGCCCAGGCTGAAGACGGCAGTATCCCAAAAATGCCGGAAACGCGATTTGTGAACATCGACCGGGAACAATGGGTTAATAGCATTGACCCAGAAGGCCGAGGGCTAGCCAATGTTGACGAGATTAACAAGTCGGTTATTCGTAGCTTACGCTCGATATTCTTGGCTAACCCTAAAGATCGTCGAAATGGTTTGACCGAAGACATTGATACGGCGCCGACGCAATTCGATGGTAAAACCGTGCTCATCATCGACGAGGTATTAGCGAGTGGCCGAACACTGCGCTATGCTGAGGATTTCTTCAGGCGAGCTTTCCCCGAAGCCAAGATTGCTACTAGTTACTGGATGGGCAAAGTTAATATTATGCAAGTCAAGGGTGCGGTCGGTACAATCGTTAATGCCGATCTTCCGGTATGGTATCGTCAGAATTTCGAGCCAGGCCGTGGTGTGGGTAATCGAAATGAAGAGAAGTCTTTTCGCTCGAATAATCCAACCCAGAGACTTGGCGCATGGTTTTTGAGCACACGTTTTTTAGAACCGGATAGCCTCAGTCAAAAACTACGTAACGAGATTCACCAGCTAGGCAATGACGTGCGTCGCGGGAATGTGTTTATAGAGCCGTCGACGCTTCGTGAAGAGGCCGATTTTGACCGCTTAGCATTGGGGCTCAATCACCTCAGGTCGTTAGCAGAATATCGCACGCTTAAAGCGCGGTTAAGAAAGCAAAAATAGGGCTTCCTGCCAATATCAAGCTGGTAGCCTAAACGTTAGATTTTATTGTGGGACATATAGTTGGAATACCAGCTGTAGTTGTGGCCGAGGAATTTAGCGATTAGCTCGATGCCGAGCTCGGCGGTCTTGTTTTGATCATCTTGTAGGGGGTTATATTCGACGACGTCGATGCCGATGATGTGGCACTTTTTGCCGATGTATTCAGCTAGAGTGGAAATTTCGCGGTAGCTTAAGCCTTTGGCGTTGGGCATACCGGCGGCGGGGGCGTAGATTTGGTCGATGCTGTCGAGGTCGAGGCTAATCCAGATGTTTGGCACGCGTGCCGCGAGGTTGTCGATGAGTTTAATAAGTTCGCCGAGGCCTTTGGTCAAGATATCAAATCTGTCTCTTATACACATCTCCGAGCCCACGAGACCGGAGCCTATCTCGT
>JARIHJ010000075.1 GCA_029288335.1 Candidatus Saccharimonadota bacterium | reverse complement strand
CGAGCCTTATCGTCGGCAGCGTCAGATGTGTATAAGAGACAGGTGATATGGTGGTCGCAATGTCCGGTGGTGGTGGCGGCTCGCTCGACGAATGGCTCCGGAAAGAATTTCAAAAATGAGCCAGCTTTTTGTAAATATCATAGGCCACAACTCTAGCGGCAAAACCACCCTGGCAAAGAAATTGGAAAAGGACCTAAGCTTCAACCGCGTCAGTGGTGATGATTTTCGAGAATTTATCCACCAAAATATCGCTTATTTCAGAGATACAGACACATCTTACCCAAATGAACGCTATGATCAGCTAAACCCACTAGTTATCGGCTACCGTTTCAATTTGACTCAAATTTTGCTGGGGGTCGAGCAAAACGTCTTATTCGATGGGAGCGGGGCTACAAAAATTTACCGGTCACGTTATCTAGTGAAAATTCACGAAACATTCCCCGAAATTGTACGCGTAATCATTTGGGCAGATATCGCTGAACCGGAGTTGCTAGAGCGACTTAAAGCACGTGGCGAACGTTGGCTAGAGCAATACAAAAACCTCAAGAAAAACTCGTTTCAGCCACCAGAAGATGATGAAGCTGAGCTAGTCTTACGCTATGATCAAAATAATTATGATGAAATTAAAAACCGCCTCGACGAATGGCTGAGAAGATAATTCGATTAAGCATTATCTGTTGATGTAGCTAATAAAAGTTATAAGTTTTCTTTTATTTTGACGGCGCCCTCGCGGATGACTTCGATGGCATCGTCGACAACTTTGATAATGGTCGAAGGCTTGCGGCCAGACAAATCGCCACCATCAACGTAAAAGTCCACACTATCGCCAAAATATTTTTTGGCTTCGGCGGCGGTCGTGGCTGGCGGCTCGCCTGGCAGGTTGGCGCTAGTAGTTTGCAGCGGGCCAGTTTGTTCCAACAATTCCAGCAACTCTTTATCATCCGGAATGCGGAAAGCCTGGCGGCCGGTTGATTGGTGCAAATAATCGAGATGGTGCGGAATTTCTACGCTAACTGATCCAGGCCAAAACTGCTCGACGGCTTTCAAATAGCGGCGCTTTATGCCCAGTTCAACCAGTTGGTCAATGCTGGCGGCAATAATCGTACCTGGCTTGTTTTCCCTGGATTTTAATTTATATAAGCGCTCGACCGCTTCGGGATTTCTAGCACTAGCAACTACGCCATAAACGGTGTCGGTCGGGATTACGCCAACCGCGCCAGCCTTAATTCGCTCGGCTAGCTCAGTATTGAATGCCATTAGCCCCGCTAGCATTAATTACATTCACAATTTTCTGAGGGCTGCCGCCATTCAAACTCAGCACGTAATCGGCCGTTTCGCTGGCACTAGCGACTCTAAGTATTAACGTATTATCATCCAGCCAGCGAATCGGGTAACTCAAGCCCGGTAGGCTTGCAACCTGCTTGCTCTGCTTACTTGCTAAGTTGTAAATCATCAGCGCCGTCTGACCGTCACGCTGGGTAAGCCAAGCACTCTGGCTGCCATTTGGCGAATCAATATAAAAACTCGTTGTCGGGTTACTCGGCGGCTGCACTTGGCTAGCCTGACTAGCCCCGTCTTGATAACTGTACCAGTTACCCGGCGCCGCCAAGAGCAGCTGACTGTAGCTCGGCCGGTAGATACTATAAACACTGGTTTTTAAGAGTACCTGCTGGTTTGTGCCGTCGCTGTTAACGCCGACAAATTGCGGCGGATTTGTGCTGCTCGTGTCATTCGTAGCGTAATAAATCCTATCGCCGATAGTGAATATGCCGGCCAAGTCACCCGTCGTCGCTAGCTGTTTGCGCGCGCTATTCGCGTAGTTATAGCTCATCAAGTTGTAGCAAGTCTGCCCGCTGCAATCGTCGACCGACACGTAAACCAGCGTGGTACCATCCAGCCAGCCGATTAGCTGGAAACTGTCGGCGTGGTCAAGCGTCAGTGTGTTCTTTGACTTTGTATTGATAATCGTCAGCGCCTGCAATTGATAACCACTAACATCGCGCTGATTATCGCGCACGCTAACTAGGGCCAATAGGCCGGCGCCAGGGTTTGCCGCGAGTGAAATGTTGCTGTTTTCCTGACCGGTACCAACTAGCACCAACTGACGGTCGCTGCCATCCAGATTCACTGAATCAACATCGTACGTCCCAGTAGAATTACTCACAAAATAGTCACGGCCAGCCGGTACCAGCTTGGCGCTAGCGCTGCCAGAGCTAAAGTCAATTTCGCTAGTCAGCGCATTATAGTCGCTAGCTTTGACACTTATATTTAGCTGCTTCTCGACGCTCATTAGCGTCAGGACCGCCTGGCCATTGGTATTTGACAAAGCGCTGGCTTGGCCGCTGGTAACTTCAGCTCCGGCCACCGGCTGGCCGGTTAAGTAATCAGTCAGCTGAATTTTGTATTGAATACCGACAGCTTTTAGCGCTATTTTGCCTAAATTATTGGTACCGAATTTAACAGTTAGCTCGCGATTAGCGCTCGCGAAAGCCGGTTTGGTGACGGTTAATTTCTGCTGACCTAGCTTGACACTAGTAAAGATTACCTGGCCATCTTTGGCGCTAACTTTGGTCTGTCCGTCCAAGCTGACGTTAGCGTTTTTTAGTGGCAGATTGGTGCTGGCATCAAGCACAGTCAGGCTAACCTTGGCTCGAACGCCCAGATGGTTACAGATCCACCAACGACTAGTCGGCACACCTAAAGCGGCAATAATTAAGGCTAGTAATACTATTAGCGAACCGTAACGCCAGGGTTTGCTGGCCCACCAGCGCTTAAAAATGTTCGGCTTTTTCGGTGGTTCGACTGGGGCCTTGACTTTTTCATCTTCGGCAGCCAGCACTTCGTCGCTGTCGCTCTTATTAATGTCGTCGATAGCTTCGTCCGTTTTGTCGTCATCCAGCGGGCTGGGAGCGTTATCTGGCTCAGCCGGACTAGTCTCACTATCGCCACTAGTATCACTCGGGTCATCCTCAGTATCGCTAACGTCAGCTCCTAGCTCAGGCGCGGAGGCCGGCTCGTCGGGCTGGCTCGGATCCATCATTTTATCAACTTCAGTTTCCAGTTGACTGGGTTCATTTTCGGGCGGTTTTTGTGCCATATCGCTAGTGTTATTCTAGCAAACCGCGCTAGGCAACCGCTAGTGACGGATTTTATAAGATACAATAGGGATAATGATTGTATTTGTGGTGCTAGTCTCGCTGTTGGCAGCACTGGTCAACGCTATAGCGATTATAATGCAGCGGCGGGCGGCGGGCGTGCACCTACCCAAGGAGCTCTTCAGCCGCGAGTTATTTATGACCATCGCACGGCGACGGCTATGGCTGGCTAGCGTCGGCTTGCAGCTGATCGGTTTTTTATTGCAAGCCTTGGCGCTTTACCAAGGCTCGCTAATTGTCGTCGAAGCGATTATGACCATGGTTCTGGTGTTCTTGTTCCTGTCTC
>JARIHJ010000063.1 GCA_029288335.1 Candidatus Saccharimonadota bacterium | reverse complement strand
GGCGCCGAGCGGCGGCATCGCTCTCAAAACGGCCGGCTCCTCGGATTTGTATATCGTGAACAACACTATCATTGGCGGTCAGCCGTTTATTGTCGCCACCGACAGTCGCTCAATTCCTGGGTGCTCTGACCCCACCCAACCACTCTGTAGCGGTAGTTTAAGCAGCGACCGAGACACTAACGCGAGTCATCCGCACCCGGCGACATTAACGTGGATACCAAGCATCAACCTGGCTATCAACAACATTATTGGTTACCCAACCGCGGCTATTTGCTATAGCCCCAACACAGTTAACTTCTGCATAACTACGCATAATTCGACAGCTAACGTAGCTCTAAATACCATTTTGCACCCAGCTGATCCGACCAACAACGTACCCCAAACTTTGGTAGATGGTAATGTCTATGCCAATGGCAGTAACCCCGTTAGCGAGGTTGGCGATAACAGCGGAGTCTTTACCACTTATCTGACCAGTGCGGCCTTTGGCTCGGCTATGGCCGGCTCGCCAGTCAGTATCAGCGGCTTCGAAGCGCACGGATACACCGGCAACCAGTACGTCAACAGCGATGGCACACCCACTAGTACGCTCAGCGCCTTGAACAGTAATGCTGTGTCGGTCCCGACCGACAGTACCATCAACCCATATTTATCAGCTGGCACCCAGCATTACGGAGTCACGTGGCAATAAAAAGTAACAAAAAAGGGGATAAGAAAATGGTAAATTTACTGAATAACTGGAGCACAAAGAGGAGCCGTTTCATTTCGGCCGCTGTCGTAGTCATCGTCGTCGCTGGGCTCGGTACCTGGCTGCTTATCGGCAGCCATGCTGCAACGCCTCCTAATTCTATCGAAGCTGAAAGCGGCACTCTTAATAGTTGTGCTAACAAGGTAACTGATTCCAGCACCTCAAATGGCCAGGCAGTGAAGTTTGGGTGTACAACCAATCCCACTAATCCAGCCGATCCGTCAGCCAACGCGGGTGCTCAGTTGCCCATATCATATAGCTTGTCTTCACTACCTAGCTCGGCGGTGTATGTCGCAACCAATGGATCTGATTCAACTGGGACTGGCACTGTCAGCAAACCCTACGCGACGCTGGCTAAAGCCATCAATGCGGCGCCTTCAGGGGGTACCATCGTACTGCGAGGTGGCACTTACCGCGGCCAAGCTAACCTGACGATCAATAAACCGCTTAAAATTATCGCTTACCCGGGTGAGATACCTATCTTTAATGGCGCTGCTGTAGCCTCGAGTGGGTGGACAACTAGCGGCAATCTATCCTACCGCAGCTACACGCCCATGCCGGTTACCGACGGCTCCGGCATCTCGTTCACCACTTGCGTGAACCTTACTTCTAGCTGCATAGGCAAGTACCCCGACCAAGTATGGGTCGGAGCCGGGAACGGAACGTCGGAGTATCGGCAGGTGGGCTCTGAGTCGGCCGTGACAAGCGGCAAATTCTGGGTTGACAGCGCCAACAACCGTCTCTACATGCTGACAAGCGATGTTAACAAGGGCGGAGTAGAGGTGTCCAATGAGCGGAAGTTTCTGACTGTCGCCGCTCCCAATGTTACCCTAGAAGGCTTTGAGGTTATCCGCTACTCCAACACTGCCAGCGATTACGGAGTGATAAGCTTCAACGGCTTAGCCGACAACAGTTTGATGGAAGAGATGCTTGTCAGTGATACGTCCTTTATCGCGGTCACTTTCGGCCCGAGCGGCACCAACCTCAACGAAAACAGCACCGTCAAAGATTCCACTATCCAATATTCCAACTGGATGGGAGTCAGCGCTCTCGCCACCAATTATCTTACGTTCGATCACGATAATATCAGCAATATGAACCAGTTTGGTGAATTCGCGACCTTACCGCAGTCAGGCTCGATCAAAACTAGTCGTACCTGGTATACCACTGTTAAAAACAGCAAGATCATGAACGACCAGAGCAAAGGCATGTGGTTTGACCAGAGCAATTACAAGGTGATGGTGGCCAACAATGACATCGAAGGCAACAGCGATAGTGGTATCTTCTTCGAGATTTCGGACTTCGTATATGCGGTGAATAATTACCTGAAGATACCAAGTGGTGTGATAGGCATCAAGACTGCGGGCAGCTCGGACGTATTCCTGGTGAATAATACGATCGTTGGTGGCGCGCCGTCCTTCATTGTGGCAACCGATAGCCGCTCTTTGCCGGGCTGCGCTGACCCAACCCACACGTCCTGTGGCCCCAATAAGAGTGACCAAGATAATTATCACCCCCACCAAGCAACCATGACGTGGATACCAAGCATCGATCTGGTGCTCAATAACATTTTCGCCTATCCCTCAGGCGTCAATAACTGCAGCCAGACGGTGGCACTTTGTATCACCCAACATAATGGTTCGGCCAAGATACCGCTCAATCAGATCATCCACCCGGCTGATCCGACCTACAACGTGCCTCAGACACTCATCGACGGCAATACCTACGCCAATGGCAGCGGTTCGGTCATCGGTGTCAAAAATGAAACTGACGTTACGACGAATTACGCGAACGGTGGTGCGTTCGCCACCGCCATGGCCGGCTCACCGGTGAATATCGGCGGTTTTGAAGTACACGGCCACACCGGCAACTCATATGTAAACACCAATGGCTCCCCCACTTCGGTACTAAGCGCCCTCTTTGGCAACGCGGCGCCGATTCCTGCCGATTCGATGATCAATCCATACCTACCGGCCGGTACGAAGCATTACGGTGTCACCTGGCAATGACCCGGAGCTTGAGAAGCAAGATAACAGCACAAAACACTTTACGCTTACTGATCGTTGTAGTTTGCGGGGCGCTTGGGGCATTTATATTGGTGAGTACTCACGCGTCGACCCCTCCCAGCTCCATCGAAGCCGAAAACGGGACACTTAACAGCTGCGCCAATAAAATAACCGACTCTAGGGCGTCAAACGGGCAGGCGGTGAAGTTCGGGGGCTGCTCAACCACTACCAGTAATCCTCCAATGGATCTCGATGCCTCTGGCGCCACCATCCCAGATACTAGCTACCCAATACCTGCTGGTGCCGTCTTTATGGCTACAAACGGCAACGACAGTAACTCTGGCAGCCAAGCGGCGCCAGTTAAAACACTCGCGAGGGCCTACGCGTTGGTACCTAACGGTGGCACTATTGTAGTGCGCGGCGGTGTTTACCGTGATGGCTTGACCACCAGCCTGACCAAAACCTTTACACTGCAAGCCTACCCCCACGAGCAACCGTGGTTCGACGGCAGTGATGTCGTTACCGGCTGGGCCAGCGATGACAACGGCCACTGGTACGTTGATTGGGATACGCCGAGTTTCTGTAAGGGTGGCTATTACACATATCCCTACAACTCGCAGCCTACCTCTAATACTGGGCCGTGTAGCCATTACGATGAAGGTGGTGATGGTTATTATGCCGCGGCCGCCGATCCGCAGATGGTTTTCGAAGGCGGAACTTATATTCACGAAGTTACTAGTTTGTCAGCTGCGACCGGTGCCAACTTTTTCTATGATCAAACGGCCAAGCGTCTCTACCTTGGCTTCAACCCTAGCGGCCACACTGTGGAGTTAGCCGCCCGCCCGCTAGCCTTGTTCATCCAAGGTGGCAGCGGTGGCAATGTTATCCGAGGCATCGGCTTTCGCCGCTACGCTACTCTAGAATACGGTGGCGCTGGCTACGGTGGTGCAGTGTTGATGGGTGCGCCCAACTCGACCTTTGAAAATGACGTCTTTACACGAATGGCCGGCGGCGGTTTGCAAATAAGCAATCCTATCGGCGCAGTCGTGCGCAGTAGCGTCTTCGCCTATAACGGCTTCGATGGTCTGGTCAGCAACGGCCACGAAAGCTCCGGTGGCGCCACCGATGGTCTGCTCATCGACAGCAATGTTTTCAACTACAACAATTACGAACATTTTGGCACCCACTGTAGCGCTTCCTGTGCGGCTGCTGGCTCCAAAATCGCCCATATGGACGAGTTTACACTTCGGAATAACATCTTCGAAAACGGCCAAGCCAATGCTCACGGTTTTTGGTGTGACGAGGCTTGTACGAACGGAGTAATGGTAAATAATGTAGCCCACAATAATGGGGGTGCTGGCATATTTTACGAAGTTTCAGACACCGGCATCATTGCTTCTAATCTGTCATATGACAATGCTGGCTACGGTATCAAAATGGGCTCAGCCAACACCGAGATTTATAACAACACACTGGTCAATAATGGTGTGGGAGCACTGATTTATGACGATGCGCGCTACGCCGGCAATACCAAAGGTTCAGAGATAGGCCCGGACACTACCAATGTCAGCTTCGTCAATAAC